>NZ_WMHO01000106.1 GCF_010994245.1 Sandarakinorhabdus rubra | reverse complement strand
CTGCCGCGCGGCGGTGAAGGCTGGCGGGCGCTGGCCCGCGGCGTGGTGGACCGCACGTTGCAGCTGTTCCTGGTCGCCGTGGCTCTTGACGGCGCCAGCCATGCCGTGGCGCCGCCGGGGCCGCTGCTGGCGCTGGTGGACCGCCTGTTCATCATCGCGATGGCCGTGCAGGGGGCGCTGTGGCTGCGGGAAGTGATCCTGGGGCTGGTGCGCCGCAAGGCCGAAGTTGGCGGCGAGGACGCGGTGGCGCTGGGCAGCGCGATCGGCGTCATCACCGTGCTGGTCAATGTGGTGGTGTGGCTGCTCGCCGCCATCCTGGTGCTCGACAATCTGGGCGTGAATGTCACCGCGCTGGTGGCCGGCCTTGGCGTTGGCGGCATCGCGATCGGTTTGGCGGCGCAGGGCATTTTTTCCGATCTGTTCGCCGCGCTCGCGATATTGTTCGACCGGCCGTTCCGGGTGGGGGACACGATCAGCTATGGCACGTCCACCGGCACGGTCGAGCATATCGGGCTGAAGACCACTCGCATCCGGTCCCTGTCGGGCGAGCAACTGGTGATGGCCAACACCAAGCTGCTGGAACAGCAGGTGGCCAATCTGCGGCGCATCGAGGAGCGCCGCGTGGTGCTGAGCGTCGGCATCATCTACCAGACCCCACCCGACCGGCTGGAGGCGCTGCCGACCGAGCTTCAAGCGCTGGTGGCGGCGCAGGCCCATTGCCGGTTCGATCGCGCGGTGTTCACCGGCTTCGGCCCCTCGAGCCTCGATTTCGAACTGGTGTTCTTTGTCACAGTGCCGGAGCTGGAGGCGATGCTGGCTGCCCGCCAGGCGGTGGGCTTTGCCATCGTGCGCCGCTTTGCCGAACTGGGCATCGAATTTGCCTACCCCACGCAAACCACCTTCACCGCCGCACCCGACGGCCGGATGATTGATCCCACCCAGATCAGCGAACGCCCGCGCGACTGACCTCTATCCGAAATTCAGGGTGTCGGTGTTCGATCGTGCCAGATCAGGCCCGGCGACAGGACGCAGCACGGCATAGTGAATTGCAATTGCGGTCAAATTCGTGGTTAACATTTACTTAACGGCACTTGTGATTAATCAAAAATTAGGATATCCGACATTTTGCGTCGTCTTGGGACGGCGTCATGCGTCGTCGTGGGGGCGGCGCAGAGCAACAAGGTGCTTTGTGATGCGCACGATTTCCATGTTTCTGGCCGGGACGGCGATGGCCCTGGCCGCGCCAGCGATGGCAACCTTCAATGTGACGATCGGAAATCCGGTGACCGGCATTCCCGGCAACAACGATTTTCGGGCAATGCTGAACCGGGACGGCCTCTACGCCTACACCGCCGGCGGTGCGGCGATCTCCCTGTCATTGCCGTCCACCACCGAGCTCGAGTTCGAGTTTCTCGGCTCGGAAAGCGGCTTTTCTGACAAGTTCAAGGTCGGCGGCACGACCATGTTCTCCGAAACCTCGGGCGGCCGGATCGGCAACAACAATCCTGCCAACCCGTGGACCATCCTCGGGACCGGCAGCGCCAATTATGGCGCCGGGCCCATCACCGATTGGCTCTTCACGTCGAACAATGGTGCGAAGAACAAGGGGATCGGCACGCTGGAGTTCGGCATCTTCCTGCCGCGCGGCTTCGAGCCGGGCGACATCTATCGCAGCCGTGTCCTGTATCTGGGCTTCGATGACCAGATCACCGGTGACGATGACAATCATGACGACATGATCGTCAGGGTCACCGTGGGCGGCGGGTTCAACCCGGAAGGCATTCCCGAACCGTCGAGCTGGGCCATGCTGATTGCCGGCTTCGGCCTGGTGGGCGCCGCCCGGCGCCGTCGCCGCGCGGCCATCGCTGCCTGAAACTGCGCTGCCCTCTTCGGGCGGACACAACCGAAGCGCCGGTCACCAGCGGTGGCCGGCGTTTCCCGTTTTCGGGATGTCCGGTTCAAGCTGCCTTGGGCACCGCGCCCATGCGGGCGTGCGGCGGGATGCTGTTGTAGATGTGCGGCGCCTCCAGCCCCAATTGCGCGCGCACGGCCTCCAGCGGCTGCGGCAGCAACGCGGCATAATCGATCTGGCCCAGCCAGGCGCAGTTCCGCCCGCGCCGATAGCCTTCCCAGATCGCCCGCGCGTAGGGGTGGGGCTCTTCGGCCTTCCGGCTGCGCAGAATTGCGCCGGCCGCGATGAAGGCCCAGCCCAGTCCGCCGGTCTGCGGGAAGGAGAAGGCCACCAGGCAAGCCTCGCCAAGGCCATCGGTGCCATAGCCGGCCAGCACGTGCCACAGATCATGCACATCGCGGATGCGTCGGCCAAACCACGCCACTGGGTGCTCGACCCCCTTCATCACCTGGGACGACACTTCGATCAGCCCTTCGGCCGAGATGTTGTTGGCCTCGACATGCGCCAGATAGGCCCGGCCCAGGCTGTCTTCGGGCAGGCTGCGCAGCCAGTCGCGGTTGGCCAGCAGCGCGGCGATCTCCTCGCGGCGGAAGGCCAGCTGGCCGCCCTCCACCGTGGTCAGCAGTCGGCTATAGGCGCGCCAGGTGGCATCGCCGTTCAGCGCCTGCATGATCGCAAACACCTCGTGCGTGGCATCCTTGTCGGCCAGCAGGCGGCGCAAGGCGGCCAGCGCTGCCGGCCAGTTGCGGCGCGGCCGCGCGATCGGCTGCGGCGCGATGGCGGTGATGGGCAGGATGGCGGTCATTGCGGAGCGACACTACGCAAAAGCCGCGGCGAACTCAACAGCGCATCGGAGTGATCCCCTGCGCCACAAATGAAGACGGCAGCGGGGTCACCGCTGCCGTCATCCCGCCTCTTGCGCTGCAAGCCGGGGCGCCCGCCCCAGCCGATGCAGGCGCGATCAGGCGGAGATCGTGATCCGGCGCCGCCGACCGGCCGCGCCCACCAGGCCAAACCCGGCGATGAGCATGGCCCAGGATGCCGGCTCCGGAACGGCGGTTCCAGTGCCGGTGCCATCCACCAGGTCGGCGGCAAAACTGTCGAACTCGAACGCGATGCCGGTCGAGGAGAATTTCAGACCACCGATCACCTGGTTCGGCCCGGCGGTAAAGTTGATGCGCCGGTTGGTGCCCGGCAGCAACTGGTTACCGTCTGCCGGTGGCAGCATGCCACCAGTGATCGTGAAGATGATGTTGTCGTTGCTGTCGAGGACGTCGACCCGGTTGTAGCGATCGATCGAGCCCCAGTAGAAGCTGATCGACTCGAGGTCAGGCGTGGACAGCGTGGCGTTGTTCGGGTTGATCGCGCTCGACACATAGCCGAAGCAGCTGCTGCCGCCGGCCGGTGTCGCCGCCACGCCCTGCAGCGTGTTGCAGCGCGAAGCGATACCGCCCGACCAGCTGAAACCAGTCGCATTGGGATTGTCGAAATCGACGACGATGGTCTGGCCGGGGAGGGGGCCCGGATCGGGTGCTCCAAACTGGCCGGTGACGGTCACGGCCTGAGCCGAGGCGGCCAGCACGGTGGCGGCCGAAAACGCAGCAAGCAACTTCATCGCGAATCCCCGATTAACTAACTGTTAGTGATATGCTCAAAAACACGCCAGAAGGCAACAACGAACTGGATAGAAGTCGTTCATCTTGCAATTGCAGACCATCTGCTCCGGGGCCTCGCGTACACGCGGGTTGACGCAAACGTGAAGGGCCGCCTAGGCTTGGGCAAAACCGATCTGCAGGGGAGACAGGGCCATGGCCGCCAAATCACTGACGCTTGACGAATTTCGCGCCCTTGCCGGCAGCGAGGTCGGCGTGTCCGACTGGATCGAGGTGCCACAGGCCAAGATCGACGCCTTTGCCGAGGTGACCGGCGATCACCAGTTCATTCACGTGAACCCGGAACTGGCCAAGCAGACGCCCTTTGGCACCACCATCGCCCATGGCTACCTCACGCTCAGCCTGCTCTCGGTGATGGCCTATCAGGCGATGCCGGGCATCAAGGGCACGCGGATGGGGGTCAACTATGGCCTCAACAAGGTGCGTTTCATGGCGCCAGTGAAATCCGGCAGCAAGGTGCGCGGCCGCTTCACCATTGCCGACGTGTCGCAGCGCCCCGATGGCGCCTGGCAGACCACCACCAACGTCACCGTGGAGATTGACGGTGAAACCAAGCCGGCGCTGGCCGCCGAATGGATTACGCTGCAATATGTCGCCTGATCCGGCCTGAGCTGCCGACCTGACTGTCCGAAAGGAAATACCCATGCGCGAAGCTGTCATCGTTTCCACCGCCCGCACCCCCATCGGCCGCGCCTATCGCGGCGCCTTCAACGCCACGCCGTCGCCCACGCTGGCTGGCCACGCCATTGCCCACGCGGTTAAACGCGCCGGGATCGATGGCGCCGAGGTTGACGACGTGGTGATGGGCTGCGCCCTCCAGCAGGGCGTGCAGGGCGGCAACATCGCCCGCCTCGCGCTGCTGCGTGCCGGCCTGCCGGTCACCGTTTCGGGCCAGTCGATGGACCGGCAATGCTCGTCGGGCGTGATGTCGATCGCCACGGCGGCCAAGCAGATCATGGTCGACGGCATGCAGATCTGCATCGGAGCTGGTGTCGACTCCATCTCCATGGTGCAGAACGACAAGATGCGCACCGGCGTCGATCCCAGCCTGGTCGCCATGCACCCCAACATCCACATGCCGATGCTGCAGACCGCCGAAGTGGTGGCGAAGCGCTACAACATCAGCCGCGACCGGCAGGATGAATATGGCTTCCAGAGCCAGATGCGCACCGCCGCCGCCCAGGCCGCAGGCAAGTTCGACGATGAAATCGTGCCGATGACCGCCACCATGGCGATGGTCAACAAGGAGACCAAGGAGGTCACCACCCACGAGATCACGCTGACCAAGGACGAAGGCAACCGCCCGGAAACCACGCTGGAAGGCCTGAAGGGCCTGAAGCCCGTGATCGAGGGCGGGGTGATCACCGCCGGCAACGCCAGCCAGCTGTCGGACGGGGCTTCGGCCAGTGTGCTGATGGAAGCCAAGGAAGCCGCGCGGCGCGGCCTCACCCCGCTGGGCGCCTATCGGGGCATGGCGGTGGCCGGCCTCGAGCCGGACGAGATGGGCATCGGCCCCATCTATGCCATCCCCAAGCTGCTGAAGGCCAACGGCCTTAAGATGGACGACATCGGCCTTTGGGAACTGAACGAGGCGTTCGCGGTGCAGGTACTGCATTGCGCCGACGTGCTGGGCATCGATCACGACAAGCTCAACGTCAACGGCGGCTCGATCTCGATCGGTCACCCCTATGGCATGACTGGCGCGCGTTGCACCGGCCACGCCCTTATCGAGGGCAAGCGCCGCGGGGCGAAATATGTGGTCGTCACCATGTGCGTGGGCGGCGGCATGGGCGCCGCCGGCCTCTTTGAGGTGTATTGAGGCTGGGCGAGCGGGTGGCGCCCAGCGCTATCCGCCGACCCTGGCGAAATCGGTCGGCGGGTTCGGGCAAGACGGCGCCACGGCTTTGCCGGGGCAGAGGCTTGCCTGAATCCCGTTCGATGCTACGGCCAAGCCGTGCGGCTGGCGTCTGGACCCGGCACCGCCCCCGCGCCGCGCGCCAGCAGCCTGACCACAAGCAGAAGCAGGAGCAGATGCAAGGCGCCCGCCGGTGACCGCCCGGTGATCGCAGGGCCGAACACGAAGGTGTGGGCAATGCCGTAGAGCGGGCAGGCGAGGAACAATCCATAGATCAGCGCGCGCTCTGGCGGACGGCCCAGCAGCTGGATCGCCGGCAGCAGCAGGCAAAGGCCCGTCGCCATCACCGGCCAGTCATAATCAAACGCATAGGGGCTGATAGCCAGCGACAGCAGCGCCGCCAGTCCGAGCGCCTGCTGGCGGGGCAGGCGATGCTGCGCCCAGACGACGGCAGCGAGGCTGCCAGCGGCCATGATGACCTGTCCCGCCAGCGCCACATCGGCCGGCACCGCCGCAGACCGGAGGGCTGCATACAGCGAAACCATGCGCCGCCAGGAATAGAAGTCGCCCTGCAGCAGGCTGGCGGTGTTGGCAATTCCGGTGGCGAACGCCTTCCATATGCCGCGGTCGATCAGCAGTTCCGGCGCCAGCGCTGCCAATCCCATGGTCAACGCCGCAACGGCCATCGTGCGCCACTGCCGGTCGATCACGACAAACGCCGCCAGCGTGACGGCCAGGTGCGGCTTGATGATCAGCAGGCCGAGCGGAATGCCGGCCCATTGCCGCTGTTGCGCCAGTCCAATCACCGCCAGCGCCGCCAGTGTGCCCGTCAGCAGGCCATTCTGGCCCAGAAGGATCACGCAACAGACCGGGAAGGTGAGCAACAAGAGGGCGATCGGCCACTCCTGGCCAGACAGTTTCCGGACCGCCAGCAGATAGGTGCCCGTCGTCAGCGTGAAGAACATGGCCAGCGACAGCCAGCGCGGCGCCCAGGCCAGAGGCGCGATGATCAGGTCGAACGGCGGGGGATAGCTCCAGGTCAGCTGCTTGTTGCGCCCGAAATATTCGGTCTGCTGCTGGATAAAGGTTGGCAGATCATAGGATTGGGCGATCTCGCCGCGCGCCACGAGCTGCGAGGCCAGATAGAAGACATCGAAGTCGTTGATGCGCTCCATCCCGGCCGTGCCCTTGGCTGCCAGGGTCGATTGCACCAGCACGAAACCGATCTGGAACAGCGCCACTATCGTTGCCAGCCGGGGCAGGGGCGACGTTTCGGCGGATCTGATGAACCGTTGCAGCATGTCACCCCGTTCTCACGCGCGATCTCCGCCCGTCAGCTTTGGCCCAGAACAGGGCGCGCTGTCACGCCTCCACTGCCGCCCGGCGGCCGGTTGTGATCACGCCACGCCCGGATTCGCTTTCAACGCCGGTTTCGGCCATAGGCGCGCCATGACCCTTGACCACATCCCCGCGCCGCTGGCCCAGGCCATCGCCCAGCGCGGTTACGAAGAGCTCACCCCCGTCCAGTCCGCCGTGATCGCGCCAGAGGCGCGCGGCCGCGACCTCCTGGTGTCGGCGCAGACCGGTTCCGGCAAAACGGTCGCCTTCGGGCTGGCCATGGCGGCGGACCTGCTGGCCGATGCAACCGCGCTGCCACCGCCCGGGCGACCGCTGGCGCTGGTGATCGCGCCCACCCGCGAACTGGCCCTGCAGGTCGCCAAGGAACTGGCCTGGCTCTACGCACCGGCGCGCGGCCGCATCGCCACCTGCGTCGGCGGCATGAACGTGGTGGCCGAGCGCCGCACCTTGAATGCTGGCGCTCATATCGTCGTCGGCACCCCGGGCCGCCTGCGCGATCATCTGGAGCGCGGCGCACTGCTGCTGGACCAGGCGCGGGCCATCGTGCTCGACGAAGCCGACGAAATGCTCGACATGGGGTTTCGCGAGGACCTTGAAGAGATCCTCGACGCTGCGCCGCCCGAGCGCCGCACCTTGCTGTTCTCCGCCACCCTGCCCAAGGGCATCGCGGAACTGGCGCGTGACTATCAGAAGGATGCGCTGCGCCTCGCCACGGCCGGCCGCGCCAGCCAGCACGCCGACATTTCCTATCAGTGCGTCGCGGTCAGCCCCGCCGATATCGAGGCGGCGGTGGTCAACCTGTTGCGCTTCCACGAAGCGCCCACCGCCATGCTGTTCTGCGCCACGCGCGACAATGTCCGGCGGCTGCACGCCAGCCTGACGGAACGCGGCTTTGCTGCTGTCGCACTGTCGGGCGAGCACAGCCAGTCGGAACGCAACCAGGCGCTGCAAGCCTTGCGTGATCGTCGGGCGCGCTTGTGCGTGGCCACCGATGTGGCGGCGCGCGGCATCGATCTGCCCGGGCTCTCGTTGGTCATCCATGTCGAACTGCCGCGCGATGCCGAAACATTGCAGCACCGCTCGGGCCGCACCGGCCGGGCCGGGGCCAAGGGCACGGCGGTGCTGGTGGTGCCCTATCCGGCGCGGCGCCGGGTGGAGCGGATGCTGGCCGGTGCTGGCATCAAGCCGACATGGTCCCCGGTGCCGGCGCCCGAAGCCATCGCCGTGCAGGATCGGGACCGGCTGCTGACCAGCATCGGGGAAGGCATCGGCGCGCTCGACGAGGCCGACAGGCGGCTGGGCGAGGAGCTGCTGACCCGCCACGGGGTGGACGAGATTGCCGCCGCGCTGGTGCGTGTCCACCGGATGCGCCTGCCGGAAGTGGAGGAGCTCGTCGACGCTGGACCGCCCGTCCGTGCACGCCCGGAGCGGCACGCCGCAGACCCGGGAGGACGTCAGGGCGGCGCCCCCGATCGCCGCCAGGGCGGCGCTGGCGTGTGGTTCCGGCTCGATGTCGGCCGCCGCCACAATGCCGATCCGCGCTGGATCATCCCGCTGCTCTGCCGGCGTGGCGGGGTTACCAAGCCCGACATCGGCAGCATCCGCATCCTGCCATCCGAAACACTGGTGGAGATCGCGCCTGACATGGCGGAACGCTTCCAGGTCGCGCTGAACCGGCATGCCACCCGCAAGGGCAACAGCGCCGAAGACCAGATTGCCATCATCCCGGCGGCTGGCCCGCCCGCCGCCGGGCCGCCCCGCCGCCGACTGCCGCCGCGGCCGGCGCCGCCGCGCCGGGCCTGAGCTCCCGGCGTCAGCGGAAGGCGAACGCCCAGATGATGGCGGTGTTGAACA
>NZ_WMHO01000105.1 GCF_010994245.1 Sandarakinorhabdus rubra | reverse complement strand
ACTGGCCCCCGGCGTTGACCCGCGCGCGCTCGCCCCGCGCATCCTGCCCGGCCTGCTGTCGCCGGCTACCGCCACTGCCATCGCCCGCGCCGAAAGCCAGAGCGAGGGCCTCGCCCTGTTGCTCGTCTCGCCGGAGTTCCTGCGCCGATGATCGATCGCCGTTCCCTCATGGCCCGCGGCGCCCTGCTCGGCGGATTCGCCCTCAGCCCACGCCTGGCGCTGGCCGCAGCCGCCACCGATCGGCGGCTGGTCTTCATCATCCTGCGCGGTGCCATGGACGGGCTGGCCGCCATCCCGCCGCTGGGCGATGCCCGCCTTTCGGCCCTGCGCGGCCGGCTGCAGGAGGCGCCGCCAGCCTTTGGCGAGGCCCACAGGCTGACCGCCGATTTCGCCGCCCACCCGGCGCTGAAGACGTTCGCCGGCCTGTTCGCCGCCGGAGAGGCCGCCGTGGTGCATGCCGTGGCCAGCCCCTATCGCGAGCGCAGCCATTTCGACGCGCAGAACATGCTGGAAACGGGCGGCAACGCCGCCTACGCGCTGAAGGATGGCTGGCTCAACCGGCTGCTGCCGCTGTTGCCGGCCGCCAAGCCGCCGGTGGCGCTGGCGGCCACGCTGCCAGCGCTGCTGCAGGGCGCCGCGCCGGCCACCAGCTTTGCCCCCAGCCGCCTGCCCGATGCCAGCGCCAGCCTGAAGGCTCGGGTCGCCGCCCTCTATGAAGGCGATGCCCAGCTGCACCGCCTGTGGAGCGAGGCGATGGCGACCCAAGAGATGGCCGGCGCCAGCGATGGCCCCGGCAATCCGCCAGCGCTGGCCGATGCCGCCGCCCGCCTGCTGGTGCAGCCTGATGGCCCGCGCATTGCCGTGCTCGATCTTGGCGGCTGGGACACGCACGCCGGCCAAGTGCAGCGGCTGGCGAACCAGCTGCGCCAGCTGGACACGGTGATCATGCGCCTGAAGGCCGGGCTGGGGCCGACGTGGGGGCAGACGCTGGTCATCGCCGCGACGGAATTTGGCCGCACGGTGGCGGCCAACGGCACCGGTGGCACTGATCATGGCACCGCCTCGGCGGTGCTGCTGGCCGGTGGCCGCGTGGCTGGCGGCAAGGTGCATGGCGATTGGCCCGGCCTTGCCCGCCTGTTCGAGGACCGCGATCTTGTGCCCACCACCAGTCTGAACGCCGTGTTTGCGGGCGCCGCTGCCGGCCTGTTCGGGCTTGATCCGGAACTGGTCACGCGGCGTGTGTTCGCGGGCGCGCCGGCTCCGGCGCTTGGGGGTCTGGTCAGGGCCTGAAGCCTTCATCGCCCGATTGCCGGCGGCATATCTGGCGGCTATGCTCCCTACCTGATTTTCCGGAGGGGATCACGATGAAGCTGAACATCAACGGCAAGCCGGTCGAGGTGGCGGCCGAGCCTGACATGCCGCTGCTGTGGGCGCTGCGCGACGTGCTGGGGATGACCGGCACCAAGTTCGGCTGTGGGGCGAGCTTCTGCGGCGCCTGCACGGTGCAGCTCGATGGTGAGCCCATCCGCAGCTGCCAGACGCCGGTTTCGGCTGTCGGCACCGGCAAGATAACCACCATCGAGGGTCTTTCGGCGAGCGCCTGGGGCCGCAAGCTGCAGGATGCCTGGGTGGCGCTGGACGTGCCGCAGTGCGGCTATTGCCAGGCCGGCCAGCTGCTGGCGGCCGAAGCGCTGCTGCGCACGACGCCCAAGCCCAGCGATGCCGACATCGATGCCGCGATGAGCGGCAACCTGTGCCGCTGCGCCACCTACACGCGCATCCGCGCCGCCATCAAGCAGGCGGCAGTGTCGTGAAGGCCTCTCGCCGCGAGGTTCTGAAGGCCGCGGCGCTGGCCGGTGGCGGGCTCTCATTGGGCTGGCAACTGAGCGGCGCCAAGGCCAGCGTGCCGGGCGCCCTGTCGGCCTTCGTCATCATCGGCGCCGATGGCAGCATCCGCATCACCGCCCACCAGCCGGAAATCGGCCAGGGCGTGAAGACCAGCTTCCCGATGATGATCGCCGAAGAGCTGGACGTGGACTGGAACCAGGTGACCGTTGAACAGGCGCCGGGCAACCGCGCCGTCTATGGCGTGCAGCTGGCCGGTGGCTCGTCCGCCACGCCCACCCAGTTCGAGCGGATGCGCCGGCTTGGCGCGTCGGCCCGCGCCATGCTGATCGCGGCAGCGGCCAAGGCCTGGAACGTGCCGGCGGCCGAGATCACCACCGGCAGCGCCATGCTGCATCACAAGGCCTCGGGCCGCAGCGCCCGTTATGCCGAGATGGCCGAGGCGGCCGCCTCTGTCACCCCGCCCAAGCCGGAAAGCCTGGCCCTCAAGGACCCGGCGCAGTTCAAGATCCTCGGCCGCCGCATCCCCGGTGTCGACAACCGCAAGGTGGTGACCGGCGCGCCGCTGTTCGGCATCGATGCCCGACCGCCCGGCCTGATGTATGCCGCCTTTGCCAAGTCGCCGGTGTTCGGCGGCAAGCTGAAGAGCGCCAACAAGGCCGCCGCGCTGGCGGTGCCCGGCGTCAAGGCGCTGTTCGACATTGCCGAACGGCGTGACCTGAAGACCGAGATCGATGTCGGCCTGCCCGGCATCGAGGTGCTGCCGCAGGGCATTGCCGTGATCGCCACCAACAGCTGGGCGGCGCTGCGCGGCCGCGATGCGCTGGCGGCAGAGTGGGAGGGCGGGGACGCTGCCTTCCAGTCGAGCGAGGCGTGGGAAGCCGCCGCCACCAGGGCCTGGGCCGATGGCGCGCAGAAGCCGGCCTACATCAACCATGGCGATGCGCCCGCGAAGATGGCCGGCGCCACCCGCCGCGTGAAGGCCGATTATCGCTATCCCTTCCTGTCCCATGCCGCGCTGGAGCCGATCAACGCCACCGCCCATGTGAAGGACGGCAAGGCCGAGCTGTGGCTGTCGACTCAGACGCCGGAAGACGCGCGCCGCATGGTGGCGCTGGCGCTGGGCATCAAGGTGGAGGATGTCACCCTCCACCTGATGCGGTCAGGCGGCGGCTTCGGCCGGCGGCTGATGAACGATTTCGCCGTGGAGGCTGCGGTGATCGCCAAGGCCGCCGGCGTCCCGGTGAAGCTGCAGTGGGACCGGGGCCAGGATTTCGCCCACGACTGGTTGCGCCCGGCAGGCTGGCACCGGCTGGAAGCCGGGCTCGATGCCAATGGCAACATCATCGCCTGGCACGATCATTTCGTCAGCTTCGGCAAGGATGGCGTGCTGAACCCCACCGCCGTGATCGATGCCTCGCTGTTCCCGTCGGGCGTGATCCGCGATTACCGCGCCGATCTCACGGTGCTGCCCTTCGCCTCGACTCTGGGCTGGCTGCGCGCGCCGATCAACAACGCCTTCGGCTTCGTGACGCAGGGCTTCATCGATGAATGCGCCGCGGCTGTCGGGCGCGACCCGCTGGAGTATCGCCGCACGCTTCTGGGCACTCCGCGCGCCATTCCGATTGCCGAGGAGTTCAGCGGCGAGACCAAGCAGGACGCCAAGGGCACCCCCTACAACACCGGGCGGATGCGCGGCGTGCTCGACAAGGCGGCCGCCATGGCCGGCTGGGGCCGCAAGCTGCCAGCGCGCCGGGGCATGGGCATCGCCTTCCACTTCAGCCACCTCGGCTATTTCGCCAATGTGGTGGAGGCCAGTGTGGCTGCCGATGGCAGCGTGACGGTACACGGCATCTGGGTGGCGGCCGATATCGGCAAGCATATCGTCAACCTGTCGGGCGCCGAGAACCAGGTGCAGGGCAGCGTGATCGACGCGCTGGGCGCTGCCATGGGCCAGCGCATCAGCTTTGCCGACGGCGCCGTGGAGCAGAAGAACTACGGCGATTTCCCGCTGGCCCGCATGAACGAGGCGCCGCCGGTGGAGGTGGCCTTCCTGTCCACCGATTACCCCACCACCGGGCTGGGCGAGCCGGCCTATCCCAGCGTGGCGCCGGCGCTGGCCGCCGCCATCTTCCAGGCGACGGGCAAGCGGCTGCGGCAGCTGCCGTTCGACACCGAGCTTCTGAAGGCGTGAGGCCACACCCATGACCGTCGAGATCAGCCGCCGCAATTTCCTGTTTGCCAGCGCTGCGCTGAGCGGCGGCCTCTACCTTGGTCTGAGCCCTGAGCCAGTGACCGCTGCGGAAGCCGGCCAGCTCAATGCCTTCGTGGTGATCACGCCGGAGAACCGCATCCGCATCATGGCGCCCAACCCGGAAGTGGGCCAGGGCATCCGCACCAGCCTGCCGATGGTGATCGCCGAGGAGCTGGATGCCGATTGGGCCACCGTGGAGATCGTGCCGACCATTGCCGATGCCAAGGTCTATGGCCGGCAGGTGGCCGGCGGCAGCCAAGCCATGCCCACCCATTACGAGAATATGCGCCGCGTCGGCGCGGCAGCGCGCGCCATGATAGTGCAGGCTGCCGCGACGGCCTGGGGCGTGCCGGTGGCCGAGCTGACCACGCGGGGCGCCATGGTGATGCACGGCCAGCGCCGTGCCCCCTATGGCCAGTTCGCGGCTGCGGCTGCCGCCCTGCCGGCGCCCGATCCGGCCAGCGTGAAGGTGAAGGACCCCAAGGATTTCCGCCTGATCGGCACGTTTCAGACCGGGGTGAACAACCGCACCATTGTGGCCGGCAAGCAGGGCTATGGCATCGATGCGGTGGTGCCGGGCATGATCCACGCCGCCTTCCACAAATCCGGCGTGCAGGGCGCCAAGGTGAAGAGCGCCAATCTCGATGCCGTGAAGGCGCAGGCCGGCGTGCGCGATGCCTTCATCGTGCCAGGCACCGACGAATATGAGGGCCTGGCCAGCGGGGTCGCCATCCTGGCGGACACCACCTGGCATGCGCAGCGCGCGCGCAGCGCATTGAAGGTGGAGTGGAGCGACAGCCCGGCCGCGTTCCAGTCCAGCGCGGCCTGGGCGAAGATGGCGGCCGAGGCCAGGGGCAAGGCCCCGGCCATGCCGATCCATGCCGCCGGCGATGTCGGCAGCGCCATGACGGGAGCGGCGAAGCGCCTGTCGGCAACCTACGAATATCCCTTCATCCCGCACGTGCCGCTGGAGCCGATCAACTGCACGGCGCACGTGGTGGGCGACAAGGTGGAGATCTGGGCGCCGACCCAGAATCCGGAGCCGGGCCGCGCCGCCGTGGCCAAGACGCTGGGCGTGCCGCCGGAGAACATCACCATCCATATGCTGCGCGTCGGCGGCGGCTTCGGCCGGCGCCTGCAGAATGACTATATGGTGGAAGCCGCCTGGATTGCGCGCGCCGCCGGCCGGCCGGTGAAGCTGACCTGGACGCGCGAGGACGACGTGACCCAGGATTTCCTGCGCCCTGGCGGCTGGCATTATCTGGAAGCCGGGCTGGATGCGGCCGGGCGCTGCGTCGCGTGGGACAATCACTTCATCTCCTATGGCCGCGACGGCAAGTTCGCGCGCGCCGCCGGGATCGGGCCCACGGATTTTCCGGCTGGCATCGTCGACAATTTCCGGCTGGGCGCCACCGTGCTGCCGCTGATCCACACCACCGGCTTCCTGCGGGCGCCGGCCAACAATGCCTTCGGCTTCGTGACGCAGGGATTCATCGACGAACTGGCCCACGCCGCCGGCAAGGACCCGCTGGACTTCCGGCGCGAGTTCCTGGGGCCGGCGCGGATCATCGGCGATCCCAATGCGCGCGGCAGCTACAACACGGGCCGCATGCGCGCCGTGCTCGACAAGGCCGCCGCCATGGCCGGCTGGGGCCGCAAGCTGCCAGCGCGGCAGGGCATGGGCATCGCCTTCCATTTCAGCCACCTCGGCTATTTCGCCAACGTCATCGAGGTGGCGGTGTCGCCCGCCGGCGACGTCAAGGTGGTGAAGATCTGGGTGGCCGGCGACATCGGCCGCCAGATCGTCAACCCGGCCGGCGCGCTCAACCAGGTGCAGGGCAGCGTGCTCGATGCGCTGGGGGCCTGCCGCAATCACGCCGTCACCTTTGCCGATGGCGCGGTTGAACAGCGCAACTTCGGCGACCTGCCGCTGATCCGCATGGACGAGGTGCCGCCGATCGAGGTGGCCATGCTGACGCCCGATTATGCCGTGACGGGCCTGGGCGAGCCGGCCTATCCGGCGGTGGCGCCGGCGCTGGCCAATGCCATCTTTGCCGCCACTGGCGTGCGTCTGCGTAAACTGCCGTTCGACCTGACGCAGCTGAAGGCCTGAGCTGTAACACCATGGTCATGTTGGCGGGGCAAAGCCGCGCGATGCGCCGCCTCATGCTTTCCGTCGCCATGCTCCTTGCCGCGCCTGCCACAGCGCAGGACGTGCAGAGTTGGAACACGTTGCTGGCGCAGGGGCCGGTGGACGGCAAGCTGCTGCTGTGGGCGGAACTGCAGCCACGCTTCACCAGCGATGTCGGTCGGTTGGGTCAGTTCATCGCGCGCGGGGCGCTGGGCGTGCGACTGAAGAACGACATCGATCTGCACGCCGGCTATCATTACCAGCACAACAATCCGGCACCCGGCGTGACCAGCGACGAACACCGCTTCTGGCAGCAGGTGATGGCGCCGGTGCTGCGCCGGGAAAACGGCTTTGCGCTGATAACCCGCTGGCGGCTGGAGCAGCGCACGTTCGAGGGCGCCCAAGACCTTGGCTGGCGCCTGCGCATCCAGTGGCGGGTGCAGCAGCCCCTGCATGGCCGGGGCAGCGCCGGACCGCTGGCCTGGAGCGAGACATTCGTGGCCCTGAACAGCACCGATTGGGGGGCGCGCGGCGGCCTTGACCAACAGCGCAGCTTTGTCGGCTGGCTGCAACCGCTGGACAAGCGGCTGAACCTGGAGTTCGGCTACATGCACCAGCTCCTCAACCGGCCCGGCCCCAATCCCGGCAACCATGTGCTGAACGTCACGCTGAACCGCCGGCTCGGCTGAACCGGCGCGCACGGCTCAGGGCGGCACCACGCGGAAGCGCACATCCACAGTACCGGCGCCGGCAAAGCGCAGGCGGGCGCTCACCGTGCTGCCCACCGGAAACGGCCCCTTGAGGCCGATGAACATCACGTGCAGGCCGCCGGGCGTAAAGGCCACGCGGCCACCGGCCGGCACGGCCACGCCCCCGGCCTGGGCGCGCATGCGCATCACCCCGCCATCGCTGATGGTGCCATGCAGATCGGCGCGGGTGGCGGCTTGCGTTTCCACTGCCAGCAGCCGGTCTGCCCTGAGCCCGCTGTTGGTGATGACCATGAAGCCGGCCCCGGTCTTGGCCGCAGGGTGCGCCAGACGAACAACGGGCTGGCTGATCTGCACAGCGACGGGCTTTGCAGCAGTGGCAGGTGCCAGCAAGATGGCCAGCAAGACCGCGGCGGCCCTGGCCCGCATGTCAGCGCCCATCCAGTCCCAGCGCCTGCAGATCGGCGGTGGCGGCGGCGAGATCGGCGTGGGCGACGATCTGGCGGAAGGCGGCATCCAGACGGCGCACCTGGGCATCGGCGGCGGCTTCCTCGCGCAGGTTGACGAGGAAGAAATCCGACGCGCCCTCCTGGAAGCGGCGGCGTTCCGCGCTGGCCATGGCAAGGGCGCGGTCCTGCTCGTCGATGGCGATCCCCAGCAGGCGGCGGGCCTGGCGGGCGGCGATCGACAGGCTGCCGATCTCGATGCGGATCTGGTCTTCGATGAAGCGGCGGCGCTGCTGGAAGCCGTCTAAATCGGCCAGAGTCTGGCCCAGCCGGCCGCGCGCGGTGCGCTGCTGCAGCGGCACAGTCAGCGTGACACCCAGCTTGCTTTCGGTGCCGGTATAAGCGCGCCCGCCGACCCCGGCATCGCCGACATACTGGTTCACCTCGGCCTTCAGATCGAGTTTGGGCAGGAAATAGTTGCGATCAAGGCTCAGCCGTGTGCGCGCCTGCGCGATGCGAACGTCGACCACGCGCAGATCCGGCCGGTTCTCCAGCGCCTGCATCACGTCTTCGGCAATCGGGATCGGCGCGCCCAGCCGCGGCGGCAGCCGGTCGGGCGTCGGCACGGCCGGATTGCCATCCGCATCGCGCCAGAACAGCGACAGCGCCACCGCCGCCTGTTCCAGCCCCTGTTCGGCCTGCACCACCAGCGTCTGCCGCCTGAGGATATTCTGTTCGTTCTCGGTGAGCAGGATGGCCGGGCGCAAGCCTTCGGCGACCTGGCGCTTGAAGCCGGCCTGGCGGTCGAGCGCCAGCTTCAACAGGTCCTTGTACACCGCCACGCGCTGGCCGGCGATCACCCAGTTGTTCCAGGCGGCAATGGCACGCGCCTGCACGCCGATCGCCACCATCAGCCGATCATTGTCGGCCAGCACGACGTCGGCGCTGGCCATGGCGCGATTGAAGCGGCGCTCATCGATATCGCGGTCGCGCAGCAGCGAGAACAGGGTGCCGGCCGTGATGCGGCCATAGCGGGCGGTGAAATTCTGCGCGTCATAGGTGGGAAAGGTCCCACGCGAGACGTCGTACCCGGCATAGACATTGCCGCCATTGCTGGCCAACGGCTGCATCAGCCGGACGCCGACATCGCTGCCACTGTAGAAGCCGGTGGGGCGGGTATCGAGATTGGCGTTGAACAGCGTGTCGAAGGCGCCTTCGGTGGTCAGCACGCGGGCCTCGGCGCCGCGTACCCGGGCCAGTGCCTCCAGCACCTGCGGTGCGTGGAAGCGGCTGGCGGCCAACACCTCGTCAAGCCCCAGCGGGCTGGTGGCGGCGGGCAACGGCTGGGCTGCGGCACGGGCATCGGCCTCCAGCG
>NZ_WMHO01000104.1 GCF_010994245.1 Sandarakinorhabdus rubra | reverse complement strand
CACCAGCTCGCCACCGCACGGCATGTCGGCAGCCGCCCCGGCCTGCACGTCGCCGCCGACGAGGCCGACCTGATGGCGAGGGCGACCGCCCTGCTGGCCGACAGCGGCACGGCGCCAGCGCCGATCGCCCGCCATGCCGATCCGGCCTTTACGAGCCGCATCCGCTCCTTCATCGAAGCCGCGTCATGATCATTCCCGTCCAGCCGGGCGACGCGCCCGGCCATTATCGCCTCACGGTCCAGAAGCAGCTGTGTGTCGGCCCACCCGATCGCCTGTTCATGTTTGGAGGCGTCGGCCTGGCCAGTGCGCTGGCGGCAGTGGAAGCGGCGACCGGCCGACCCACCGTTTGGGCAGCGGCGCAATATCTTTCCTATGCCCGGCCCGGCACCACGCTCGACCTGGAGGTGATCGTGCCGGTCGCTGGCAAGTACAACAGCCAGGCCCGGGTGATCACCAGAGCCGGCGACCAGGAGATCATCACCGTCAACGCCGCGCTGGGCAGCCGGCCCGACAGCCCGCACCACCAGTGGGCCGCCATGCCGGACGTGCCGCCGCCGGAGGATTGCCGCGAGATGCCGATCCGCTGGCAACGCGATCCCGATGACATGAACAGCCAGTGGGACCGGCGCATCGCCACCGGCCATTTCGGCCGTGAGCGCGGCAAGGCGCCCCCATCGGCCGATGGCATCGGCCGGCTGTGGGTGCGCCCGGCCGATCCGGCGACCCCGATCGACCGGCAGACGCTGGCCGTGATGGCGGATTTCCTGCCGTCGGGCGTGGGCAACGCCATGGGCGCCAATGCCGGTGGCAACAGCCTCGACAACACGATCCGCTTCATGAACGTGGTGCCCACCGATTGGGTGCTGGCCGATATCCGCATCCACGCCGTCCATGCGGGCTTTGCCCATGGCCGCGTCCACCTGTTCGCGCGCGACGGCACACTGATGGCCACAGCGAGCCAGAGCCTGATTGTCCGTATTCACAGTTGAGGGGGGGGGGGCACGGGCGTAGCCTTTGTCCATGACACCGCACCTCATCGCCCTGCTGCTCGCCTCGGCCGCTGCGACCCCGCCGCCAGCAGCCAGCCCGCAGGTGCAAGCCGACAATGCGGCGCTGGCCGCCAGCCTGAACTGGGCCGACGAGCAGGACTTCGACTTCGCGGCGCGCGGCTTTCTGGGCAGCGTCGATGCGATCCGCAATGACAAGGGCGAGCTTCTGCGCGACCTGAGGGACGAAGCGCAGTTCAAGGGCCCGGCGCCGGCCACGGTGAACCCCAGCCTGTGGCGGAACGCCAGCCTGCTGGCCCGCCATGGTCTGTTCGAAGTCGCGGACGGCATTTGGCAGGTGCGCGGCTTCGATCTCGCCAACATGACCGTGATCCGCGGCAACAGCGGCTGGATCATCGTCGATCCGCTGACCGGAGCGGAAGCGGCAAGGGCCGCCATGGCGCTGGTGACCGAGAAGCTCGGCAAGCGCCCGGTGGTGGCGGTGGTCTACACCCACAGCCATGTCGATCACTTCGGCGGGGTGCTGGGCGTGGTGAACCCGGCCGACGTGGCAGCCGGCAAGGTGGCAATCATCGCGCCCGAAGGCTTTCTGGAACATGCCGTGTCGGAGAATGTGATCGCCGGCCCGGCGATGCTGCGGCGGGCCAGCTACATGTTCGGCACCAGCCTGCCCCGCGGGCCCACCGGCCATGTCTCCTCCGGCCTCGGGCCGATGGGAACGCCTGGTACCTATGGCCTGATCCCGCCCACCGACAGCATCAGGGCCACTGGCGAGAAGCGCGTGATCGACGGGGTGGAGATGGTCTTCCAGCTCACCCCCAACACCGAGGCGCCGGCGGAGATGAACTTCTACCTGCCGGCGTGGAAGGCGCTGTGCTTTGCCGAGAACGCCAATGGCGCCATGCACAACCTGCTCACGCCGCGCGGCGCGCTGGTGCGTGATGCAAAGGGCTGGGCGGACTATCTGGTCGAGGCACGGCGGCGCTGGGGCGGCGAGACGGACGTGCTGTTCACCAGCCATTTCTGGCCACGCTGGGGCCGGGCGCACATCAATGACTATCTGCTGCGCCACGCGCAGGCCTATGTCTTCGTGCACAATGAGAGCGTGCGGCTGATGAATCAGGGCCTCAACGCCGTCGAGATCGGGGAGGCGATCCGACTGCCCGAACCGCTGGCGAAGGCGTGGTTCAACCGGCCCAACTATGGCAGCCTCAAGTTCAATGCCCGCGCCGTCTACCAGCGCTACCTGGGTGCCTTCGATGGCGATCCGGCCAACCTCGATCCGTTGCCGCGCGCCGAGCTGGCACCGCGTCTGGTCGCGCAGATGGGCGGCGCGAAGAAGGTGCTGGCCGCCGGCAAGGCCGCCGCCACCAGGGGCGATGATCGCTGGGCCGCCACCCTGCTCTCCACGCTGGTGCGGGCGGCGCCCGAGACGCCGGGGGCCAAGGCAGCGCTGGCCGGAGTCTATCGGCAGCTGGCGTGGCGCGCCGAGGCCGCGCCTTGGCGGGATTTCTACCTCACCGGCGCACAGGAGCTGGAGCAGGGCATCAGGCCGGCCACGCAGGCGGCAGCGGCCGGCATCGCCGCCAATCTCTCGGTGGCCATGCTGCTCGATTCGATGAGCGTGCGGGTGGTGCCAGAGCGCGCCATCGCACCGATGACCATCGCCTTCGAGATCCCGGACGCCAAGGAACGCCACCTCGTCACCATCGGCAATGGCGTCATGCTGCACGAACAGGGTGTGGCTGATGCCGCAGAGGCGACTTTGGTGGTTCCACGGCGGGCGCTGATCGGTCTGATTGGCGGCGCGGTGAAGGCGCCTGACCTAATCGCGGCGGGCCAGCTGGAGATCAAGGGTGACATCGCCGTGCTGCAGCGCTTCATGACGCTGTTCCAGCCGCCGAAACCGGATTTTCCGCTGGTCGCTCCCTAGGGGGCAGTTCTATCGGGGCAGCGGCGACCAGGCGCGCATGTCCACCCGGTCGGTCACGCGATAGGGCGTGCCGTCTTCAAGCCGGAAGAAGCGCTCCGTCTCCGCCCGGTTGAACGGGCGAGCGCCCAGCCGGCCGACCACGGCGATCTGCCCGCCCGTCTCATCGACGCCGCGATCCCGGTCCAGCCCCTTGGCAACCGCAAGCGCTGGCGCCTTCGTCCGTCCCCAAGCGATGAGTTCGGGCATCGGTTTCGGCGAGAAGCCATAGAAATTGGGTTGGCTCTCGGGGCTAGTCAGTTGCAGCAGCTTCACGCCGTTCCGCCCGTCGGCGACATAGGCGAACAGGCTGGCGTTGGTGGTGGCCACCACCACGTCTTCGGCATCGCTGAGCGTGCCATTCGCCGTGAAGCGCTGGTAGAGGCGCGGCGCCAGCGGCTTTTTCACATCCACGATCACCAGGCCGTCGCCCTTGGCCGCGACATAGGCATAGGTGCGGGCGACGTAGAATTTGCGGGCGTCGGCGATGGCGAAGGTCGCCTCCGGGCGGTGCACCGGGCGCTTGAGATCGGCGATGTCGAACAGTTCCAGCCCGTTCGCGGTCGTCACCCACAGGTAGCGGAACTGCACGGCGCTGGCCCGCGCGTCCTTCAGGGGCAGCACGGCTTCCAGCCTGGGCGCCTTGGGGTTGTCGAGATTGACCACCACCAGTGCGCGCGGCGTCGTGACATAAGCCATGTAACCCGCCAGCGTGATGTGGCGCGCGCCGCTGAGCACGCCATCCGGGTTCCACGCCGTGCGGCCATCCGCCAGCGTGGTGCGCCGGAGGAAATTGTTGCGCGGCTCGCCATCGGTCAGCGTGTCGACGTTGACCAGCACCAGGCCCTCCACGCTGTCCGTCACCACCGCGTAGCGATAGATCTCGTGCAGCTTCTGCTCCTGGTTGTAGCCGGCCAGTGGATCGGCCAGCGGCTTGGCCTGGGCGCGCGCCTCCTGCTCACCCACCATCCTGTCGTTCCTCGGCACGCTGATCGGCTGGTTGGTGGCCAGTGCCATGCAGGTGGCATTCGTCGTCTTCACCTGCGCGTCGTGGCCAAGCGCGGAGAAGGGCGACTTCACGATCTTCTCGGACACGCCCTTGTTGGACAGGTTGGCGATATCATAGGCGACGAAGCCGCCCTTGCCTTCGGCGACATAGAGATACTCGCCGCGATTCTGGATACAGCGCACCGCGCCGCTGGTGCCTTGCGTGATGTTGCGGATGTCCTCGGTCGGGCGGGTCTCGCCCGACAGGCGCTTGTCGAACAGCCGGCCGCGCGTCCAGTTGATCAGCTCGCGGCCATTTTTCTCCACATGGAGCCGCCAGTAATCGGGATAGGCATAGCGGTGCAGGTAGGAGCCGAACACCGCCTGCGGCTCGCCGAACTCGGTCACACGCACCGCCTCGACACCGCGGTCCAGCCCGAAGAAGGCGTGCATCCCGACGAAGTTGATGAAGTTGGTGCCCTGAAGGGTGAGCTGGGCGAGGATGGCGTTGTTGTCGTCGTCCTCGCTCACGTGGCAATCGGTGCAGGTCTTGGTTTCCTGTGTGCGCACCGTGTGCGGGAAGTGCGGCGCGAAGGCCTGCGAAGAGAAGCCGGAGGCGGCGATCGGCGGCTGCTGCACATAGATGCGCTCACGGTTGATGTTGGTGCTGGTTAGGATCAGCGCCGACGATGATCGGATCGGCGCGATGATGCCGCCCTTCGACGTCTGGTGGCGGCCCAGCTGGAAGATCTCGTCGCGCGCCACCTGGGGATTGTAGGTGGCGAAGTTGCGCGTCTCCTGCTCCTCATATTTGTGCGTCTTGGTTTTCCAGTTGGCCTCGATCGGCAGGTGGCAGCCGCCGCAGCTGGTGGTCCAGCTTGTGTGGCAGGCAAAGCAGGCCATGTTGTCGTCCTTGTGGGCCCGCTCGCCCACGCCGGGGCCAAAGGCCATGCTGCCGCCTTTCGCCATCAGCTTGGCGCGCGCCGCCTTCGCGTTGAAATCGGGATGGTCGCGGTTCACGCTGTCCTTCACCAGCTTCACCCGCCAGACGAGGGACGGATCGCTGGCCGAGCGCTGCCACAGCACGCGGCGGCCGTTCTCCACGCCCCATTCGAAGCGCAGCCGGCCATCGGGGTTGCGGATGATCGACAGGTCGGTGCCGGCCGGCGGCGCGGCGAGGTTGGAGGTTTTCAGCGTCGGCCAGGCATCGGCGGTGCCGTGACAGTCCTTGCAGCCGATCTCGACGCTGTTGGCCACCTCGCCATGGATGAAGCCGTTGCCGTGGCTGTCCTGTGCGAAATGGCAATCGGCGCACTGCATGCCCACCTCGGTGTGGATGTCCATCAGGTGCACCGCCTTGCCCGGCTGGCCGGGGCCGGGGGTGGCGGCCGGTTTCACAAACTGCGGGGCGCCGTTCCGCCGGAACTTTTCCGGATCATCGTTGGCGACGATGTGGGCGGTGTCGGTGCCGTAAGTCGCCATGTTGCCGCCGGCATCGAGCAGATTGCCCTCGCGGTCGCGCTTGTAGACGGCGCGGAAGTTCCAGCCGTGGCCGTGATAGTCGGCGAACTGGGTGTCCTTCATAAGGTCGTTGCGGTCGTTCACCGTGCGCAGGAAATCGAGGTCGGACCACGCCCCGGTGGCGGCGGCGGCCTCGGGGTTGCGCTCATTGGTCTCGCGGACCTGGGCGGCGGTGGGATAGCGCTGGCGCTTGAACAGGCGCTGGTATTCCGCCTCGCTCATGCCCGGCGGCTTGGGATAGGGATTATCCGGCCCCGGCCACATGCGTGGCGCATCGCTTTCGTAATCCCACATGGTGGTGCCGTAATAGGTGTTCAGGAACATGTTGGGCTGGTGCATGTGGCAATTCATGCACAGGCTGGACGGCATGGCACGGGTGAAGCTGTGCTTCATGGGGTGGCCGGGCTCGGTCTTGCTGATCGTCGGATCGGCGCTCTGGCTCTGGCCGTCGCGGCCGCCGGCGGCAAACACCGAGGAGTGTCGCACCTCGCGATCATTGGCATAGACGACATGGCAGGCACCGCAGCCCGAGGTGCGATAATCGCCCGGCTGGTCATTGGTGCCCATGAACCAGGTGAAGGGATCATTCAGCCGCGTCTTGTGGATGTTGATCACCGGCACGGCGATGCGCAGGCCCGTGCCCGGCCCGCGGTTGGACTGGCGGATGTCGGGCCGACCCGGCTCCTCCAGCCGCTGGATCTGGCCAAGGCTGTTGGGCAGGCCGATTTCGGGGAAGATGGGGTTGATGTTGCGCCCGCCGCGTTCGAACACGCGGAAGATGTCGCCGGGAGGGATCACCTGCCAGGCCGGCAGCGGCGCCAGGAAGGGCAGTGTGCCGCGCGCCTTCTCGGCCTGTGACAACGCTCCAGGCCCGTCGGCACCGGGCGAGAAGACCAGCGCCGGCTGGCTGGGATCGTGGTGGCCACCCTCTTCATGCTTGAGCGCACCATGGCCAGCGCCCAGCAGGGCATCAGCTTGGCCAGGGCGCACATAGGCCTCGCCCAGCACGTAGTTCTTGTAAGGCAATATCCCGTTATTGTAGGCCGCCCCGCCGAACAGCATGGCGCCGCTGGCCATCAGGCTGCGCTCGGCCCGCTCGATGATCTCGAGATGGCAGGCCCCGCAGGCATCGCGCGCAGCCCGATAGTCGGACGGGTTGACGAAGCGGACGAACTCCGGCGCCTCGCGATTGAGCAGCGTGTAGCTGCGCTTCGGGTTGGCCGAATGCGGGAAGTGCCAGGCCTCCGGAAAGCGCGGCAGCACGTGCGCCTCGTCGCGCAGCTTGGCATAGGCGGCGTCCTTCATCGCCAGCGCGGCCGGCGCCACGATCCCGGCATCGCCGCCGTGACAGTCGGTGCAGCCCAGCACCACCGATTTGGGCGCGTGCATCGTCGCCTCGTCGCTGGCGGTGTGGCAGCTGACGCAGCCCGTGGACTTGGCGCTGGCCTGTTCCTGTGTCTGCCATTTCGGTGCCGGGAGGCCACGCACCCGCGTGTAATCCCGCTCGACCGGCTTTTCGCCTTCGGACGCTATGGCCACCCCCATCAGCGGCAGGATCAGCAGCAGGGCGAGACGCTTCAGCATCTCAATAGGCCAGCACGGCGTTGAACAGCACCGAATAGTAACTGCCGGTGCGGGGGGCATTGGTGAACAGGTCGCGGAAGCCGGCGCCGGGTTTCAGCAGCGCGCCCGAAAGGCGGAACACCAGATTCTGGTTGAAGTGTGGGCGATAGGTCGCCGCCGCCGACAGGTCCCAGCCGATGTCCTTCGGGATCGTGCCTTCCATGCGCAACGTCTGCAGCACGGCGGTCGTGGCGAACCACAGATGATTGACATTGCCGCTCACCCGCAGCTCCGGGAGCAGGTCAAGATCGGCGCCTGCCCCCAGCAGCATGGTGCCGGGGTTGGTGAAATTGGCCTGGCCCTGTTCCTTGGAAGACCTGAGGTCGTTCAGGATGCCGTTGCGGCTGTTCACCGCGATGGCACGGCCGCCGCCGGCAAAGGGGATGGTCTGGCGGATCCAGTAGCTGGTGTCGGCGCCGGCAAACTGCGGGTTCTCGAAGATCGCCGCATAGCCGCGGTCGACATCGTCGTAGGGGTTGGAGTCGCCCGAGGCGAACAGCGCCGAGCCGCGGATGCGCACCCAGCCACGGTCATAGCTCGGTTCCAGCGCCACGAACCAGCTGCTGATCTTCGCCCGTCGGTCGGTGAAGATGTTGCCCCTGTTGGAGCCGGTGGCATGGGTGGCCGACAGGGTGAGGTTCAGCCGGCCGATGTGCCCGTCGGCGTTGTAGGACAGATAGACCACGTCATAGTCCCGGCCGCGCAACGTGCCGACAAGCGCCGGGCGCACCGGGAAGCCGTTGGTGTCCACCTGCACGTCATCGCGCTCGCGATTGGCGTTCCAGGTGACGCTGACCTGGCTGGTCATTCCCGGCAGCGGCAGATCCTGCCGGTAGAGATTGGCGGTGAGCACATAATCCTGGCGGGGGCGGCGCAGGATGGCGTTGAGGCCGGAGTTCGTGTCCTTCTCCAGCCGCCAGAAGGCCGCGATGTTGTACTGCACCCGGTTGTTGTCGCGGGTGCCGAACAGGCGGACGCCCAGCTGGTTGTCCTGGAACAGGAAGCCCCGGAAATCGCTGGAAAACGGCTGGATACCGATGCGGACGGAATCGAAATCATAGCGATCGGACGTGTTCCTGAGGTGGTAATCGAGGAACAGTTCCTGCACGCCGACGAACGCATCGGAGCGCAGCGAGCGCCGCGATGGCTCGACGTTCAGCACCCGGCGTTCGGGCACATCGACATGGTTGAAGTTGAAGGCGATGGCCGCCCGCAGTTCATATTCTGGCGGCTTGAAGGCGGTGCTGCCCTTGGTCAGCGCGGCGCCGAGGATGAAGGTCTGCGCGAAGACCTCGCTGTACTGGCGGCCGAACACGTCGTTGCTGCCCGGCCGCTCGGTCGTCTGTACACCGACCGGGATCGGGAAGCTGCGCGGTTCGGCCACGGTGTCGGAGATCGCCGTCAGCTGCAGGAACAGGTCGTGGGTGCCGCACAGTGGCCGGTCGCCCTTCAGCGTGTTCTGGTTGTAGGGGTCCTTCCAGTTCGACTTGACCAGCCCCAGCGTCTCGATCAGCCGCCAGCGGTCCGGCACCGGCAGGTGATCGCGGGGGAAATCGCCCTGTTTGGGCCAGGCCACCGCGCCGTCGTTGGCCTGGACCACCGGATCCCAGGTCGTTGCGCCGCCCATCCCCGGCACCCGCCGGCCGGGCAGCGGCGCGAGCGAGGGATCGGCGGGCGGCGGCGCG
>NZ_WMHO01000103.1 GCF_010994245.1 Sandarakinorhabdus rubra | reverse complement strand
TATCGACTGGCGGCGGCAGGCGGCCGGGCCTGCGCGCATCGCCGCGGTGGACGTGGCGGCGCTGTGGCGCGGCCGGCTGGGCAGCGCCACGCAGCTGACGATCGAGGGCCTTGCCACATACAGCGGCGAGCGGCAGGCGACCCCGCTGCCGATGCCACGCTTCCAGTCGCTGCTGCGCGCACGGGTCGAAACCGGCGGCTGGGCGCTGCTGGCCGGTTGGCGGCATCGAAGCACATTGGAAATCGAGCCGGCGCGCCACTGGCTCGATCTTGGCGTCGAACGCCAACTCAGCGAGCGTATCCGCCTGATTGCCAGCATCGGTAACGTCGCGGACACTGGCACTGCCGCCGCGCCGGTTGGCCGGCAGGCGCTGCTGCAACTCCTCGCCGGTTTCTAGGCGGCCACGGTTCAGGCCGGCGTCAGCACCAGCCGGCCATCGCCCTCATCCACCGTCACGGTGCTGCCGTCGGCCACGCTGCCGGCCAGGATCAGTTCCGCCAGCGGGTCCTGCAGATGCTTCTGCACGCTGCGCTTCAGCGGCCTGGCGCCATAGACCGGGTCATAGCCGACCCGCGCCAGCCAGCGGCGCGCGGCGTCGCTGAGGGTCAGCGTCACCTTGCGGTCCTTCAGCAGCGCCTGCACCCGGGCCACCTGGAGGTCGACGATCGGGGCCATCGCCTCGGGACCCAGCCGCTGGAACAGCACGATCTCGTCGAGCCGGTTGAGGAACTCGGGGCGGAAATGCCCGCGCACCACTTCCATCACCTGCGGTTCGGCCTCGCTCACCGGATGGCCATCGGGCAGGCCGGCGATATACTGGCTGCCCAGGTTCGAGGTGAGGATGATCAGCGTGTTGGTGAAATCCACCGTGCGGCCCTGACCATCGGTGAGGCGGCCATCGTCCAGCACCTGCAGCAGCACGTTGAACACGTCGCCGTGGGCCTTTTCCACCTCGTCGAACAGCACCACCTGATAAGGGCGCCGGCGGACGGCTTCGGTCAGCACGCCACCTTCCTCGTAGCCGACATAGCCGGGGGGCGCGCCGATCAGCCGGGCAACGCTGTGCTTTTCCATGAACTCCGACATGTCGAGCCGCACCATGGCGCGCGGATCATCGAACAGAAACTGCGCCAGCGCCTTGGTCAGCTCGGTCTTGCCCACGCCGGTGGGGCCGAGGAACAGAAAGCTGCCCAGTGGCCGGTTCGGATCCTGCAGGCCGGCGCGGGCACGGCGCACCGCGGCCGAAACGGCGCGCACCGCCGCCTCCTGCCCGATCACCTGGGCGCTGAGGATGCTCTCCATCTTCATCAGCTTGTCGCGTTCGCCTTCCAGCATCCGGTCGACCGGGATGCCGGTCCAGCGGCTGACGACGGCGGCGATATCGTCGCTGGTCACCTCCTCGCGCACCATGGCGTCGGCCGTGGCGCCTTCCGCGTCGGCCAGCTGGCGTTCCAGTTCGGGGATGCGGCTGTACGTCAGCTCACCGGCCTTCGCATAATCGCCGGCGCGCTGGGCCTGCTCCACCTCCAGGCGGGCGGCGTCCAGCTGTTCCTTGATGCGGGTGGCGCCGGCCAGCTTCTCCTTCTCGGCTTGCCAGCGCAGGGTGAGTGCGTTCGACTGCTCCTCAAGCCCCGCCAGTTCGCCATTGAGCGCGCCCAGCCGCTCCTTCGAAGCGGCGTCGGTCTCGCGGGAAAGGGCAGCGGCCTCGATCTTCAACTGGATGATGCGGCGGTCGAGCGCCTCGATCTCCTCGGGCTTGGACTCCACCTCCATGCGCAGGCGGCTGGCCGCCTCGTCCATCAGGTCGATCGCCTTGTCGGGCAGGAAGCGGTCGGCGATGTAGCGGTTGGAAAGGGTGGCGGCGGCCACGATGGCGCCATCGGTGATGCGCACCCCGTGGTGCAGCTCATATTTCTCCTTCAGCCCGCGCAGGATGGAGATCGTGTCCTCCACCGTCGGCTCTCCGACCAGCACTGGCTGGAATCTGCGTTCCAGCGCAGCGTCCTTCTCCACGTGCTTGCGATATTCCTCCAGCGTGGTGGCGCCGATGCAGTGCAACTCGCCGCGCGCCAGGGCAGGCTTCAGCAGGTTGGAGGCGTCCATGGCGCCCTCCGCCTTGCCGGCGCCCACCAGCGTGTGCATCTCGTCGATGAACAACACGACATCGGCGCCTTCCGCGCGCACCTCGTCAAGCACGCCTTTCAGCCGCTCCTCGAACTCGCCGCGGTACTTGGCCCCGGCGATCAGCGCGCCCATGTCCAATGCCATCAGGCGCTTGTCCTTCAGGCCATCGGGCACGTCGCCATTGGCGATCCTGAGCGCGAGGCCTTCGGCAATCGCCGTCTTGCCCACGCCCGGCTCACCAATCAGCACCGGATTGTTCTTGGTGCGCCGGGCGAGCACCTGGATGGTGCGGCGGATCTCCTCGTCGCGGCCGATCACCGGATCGAGCTTGCCAGCCCGCGCCGCCTCGGTGAGGTCGCGGGCATATTTCTTCAGCGCGTCGAACTGGTCCTCGGCGCCGGCGCTGTCGGCCGTGCGGCCCTTCCTGACGCTGTTGATCGCCTCGTTCAGCGCCTGCGGGGTGACGCCCGCTCCCTTCAGGGCCTTGCCGGCTTCGGTGGTGGAGGCCAGGGCGAGGGCGACGAGCAGCCGCTCGACCGTCACGAAGCTGTCGCCGGCCTTCACCGCGATCTGCTCGGCGCTGTCGAGCACGCGCACCGTGTCATTGTCCCAATTGAGCGACTGGGCGCCGCTGCCCGACACCTGGGCGTGCTTGCCCAGCGCCTGGTCGGTCAACTGCACGGCCGTGGCGGGGGTGCCGCCGGCCGCCTTGATCAGGCCGGAGGCCAGACCTTGGTCATCCTCCAGCAGCGCCTTGAGCAGATGTTCCGGCGCGATGCGCTGGTGTTGCCCGCGGATCGCCACCGTCTGTGCGGCCTGCAGGAAGCCCTTGGCGCGATCGCTGAACTTGTCGAGATTCATGGGGACCATTCCTCCTGTCGCGGAGGATATGGTGTGGCTTTACGGCAACACAAGTGCCGCAATCAGGGATTATTGTGGGCGCAGCCAAGCATAGACCAAGCCGCCAAGCGCGCCAGCCAGACAGAACAACAGGAAGCCATCAAGGCCACGCGCCCCGGCCAGTGGCGTGATGTCCATGGCGACCTTCATCAGGCTCAAGGTGGCAGCCACGGCACCAATGCCGGCCAGCGGCCAGGCCAGCGGCGCCAGCAGTGGCAGTCGTACGCGCAGCCAGCCGGCCAGCGCAAAGCCCAGCAGCAGCGCCAGGCCGAACACCAGCAGCAGCGGCAGCGCCAGCCCGGCGAAATCGCGCCACGCGGTCTCGGCGGCAAGGCTGGGCGAAATCTCGACGCCGAGACGGGTGAGACGGGATTGCACCTGCCAGCTTTGCACGATGCTCGCCAGCGCGGTCGTCACCAGAACGGCGGCAGACCAGGCAGGAGCGGAGCGCAGCAGCTGTTTCATCATCGTCTTTCAGCAACCCGTCGGGGTGGCCCCTGCACGCCGGGTGTCACCCGTCTGTCATGTGACGTTGCGTCTGTTAAGGTTCATTACCTTAAGTGTGATTCGGCAGGGAAGGCCGTACCGGCCACGGATTGGCAACACTCGTGAAAAAGCTGTTAATAACTCTTGCTCTGGTTGCAACCGCCACCGAAGCGGCGCGAGCCGAAACGGTGGAAACCATCGCCAGCGGGCTGGATCATCCGTGGAGCATCGCTTTCCTGCCCGGCGGCGAGGGCGTGCTGGTGACCGAACGTAGCGGGCGCCTGCTGCGCATCGCGGGTGGTGGCGGCACGCCGATGGCCATCGCCGGCGTGCCGGCGGCCTATGTGAAGAGCCAGGGCGGCCTGTTCGACGTGGCGCTGCATCCGCGCTTTGCGGAGAACCGCCTGCTCTATCTGTCGATGTCGGCCGGCAGCGCCAAGGCCAATTTCACCCGCATCGTGCGCGCCCGGCTGGACGGCAACCGGCTGGCCGACGTGCAGACGATCTTCGAGGTGAAGCCCGCCAAGGACACGCCGGTGCACTTCGGCGGCCGCATGGCCTTCCTGCCCGATGGCAGCCTGGTGATGACCACCGGCGATGGCTTTGACTATCGCGAACGGGCGCAGGCCCTGAATTCCGGCCTCGGCAAGATCGTGCGCATGAACAGCGATGGCCGCCCGCTGGCCGGCAACCCCTATGTCGGCCGCGCCGATGCCTGGGCCTATGTGTGGAGCCTCGGACACCGCAACCCGCAGGGCCTTGCGGTTGATCCCGCCACCGGGCGGCTGTGGGCGCTCGAGCACGGGCCGCGCGGCGGCGACGAGCTGAACCTAATCGAGAAGGGCGGCAATTATGGCTGGCCGGTCGCCACCTTCGGGATGGACTATAGCGGCGCCACCATCAGCCCGTTCAAGCGCTACAAGGGCATGATCGACGCGCGGCGCGTGTGGGTGCCCTCCATCGCGCCGTCGGGCCTTGCCGTCTATCGCGGCCCGCTGTGGCTGGGCTGGCAGGGCGATCTCATCGTCGGCGCGCTGGTCAACAAGGAGGTGCGCCGCATCGATCTCGATGCCAGCGGCAAGGTGGTGGGGGAAGAGCGCATCTTCCCGAAGGTCAGCGCCCGCATCCGCGACGTGCGGGTGGCGCCCGATGGCGCGGTGTGGCTGACGACGGATGAGGATCAGGGGCGGGTGCTGCGCGTGACGCCCTGACGGCCGGTTCAGTGCGCGGTCCAGCCGCCGTCGATCACCAGCTCCGACCCGGTCATGTAGCGGCTGGCATCGCTGGCCAGGAACACCACGCCGGCGCCGATATCCTCCGGTCGGCCGGCGTAGCCCACCGGCGCGCCGGCACCCACGGCGTCCACGTCGATCGTGTTGGCGCCCGGCTGGCTGCTGCCGAGCAGCGCGGCCGACAGTGCACCCGACGTGTCGAGCTTCTGCCAGATCGGCGTGTCGATGATGCCAGGGTGCACGCTGTTGCAACGGATGCCATCGCGTGCGGCGGCGCACTCCATCGCCACCGCCTTGGTGAGGAGGCGCACGGCGCCCTTACTGGCGCAATAGGCCGACATGCCAGCCGACCCGCCCAGGCCCGCGACCGACGAGATGTTGATGATGGACCCGCCGACATGCCCATCGGGGCGGGGCTGGCGCATCGCCGGCAGCGCGTGCTTGATGCCGAGGAAGCAACTGGTGACGTTGATGTCCATCTGCCGGTTCCACTGCTCCAGCGTCACCTCGGTGATCAGGCCCGAGGTACCGATGCCGGCATTGTTCACCAGGATGTCGAGCCGGCCATAGAGGTCCATCACACGGGTGACGAGCTCGGCCCAGCGCGGCTCTTCCACCACGTCCTGCGCGCGGAAGGTCGCCGTGCCGCCGGCGGCCTCGATCATCGCCACCGTCTCGCGGCCGCCTTCGGCATCAATGTCGGTAACGAACACGGTGGCGCCCTCGGCTGCGAGCGCGATTGCGCTGGCCCGGCCGATGCCGCTTGCCGCCCCGGTCACGAAGGCCACGCGGCCTGTCAAAGCACCCATCATCATCCTCCCCTTGTTTGCCTTGACTGTGCGCGCTTTTCCGGCTGCGGCCCAGCCCTCCATCCCGCCAGTGTCAGAGACCGGTGATCGCCCCCCAGGCCCCGGCGACCAGCAGGATCAGGCTGGGAAAGAAGGTGAGGCCAAAGCCCGGGCCGCGCTTTGCAGGGTCGGCATAATAGGCGCGGGCATAGAGGATGCGGCCAAGGCTCCACACCGCGGTCAGCCCGGCGGTCACCATGTCGCCCAAAACCGGCGCACCCACCACCACCGCCGGCACCAGCAATGCCAGCTGTTCGAGCGTGTTGATGTGGACCCGGTTGCGCTTGTCGAACTCCGGATGGCCGCTGGCGCGCGGCGCCGGCACGTCATAGCGGGCGCGGGCTTGGCCCACGACCACGCCGAGGCCGAAATAGACCAACAGCGCGGCGATCAGCGCCAGTGTGGTGAGCGGAAAGGCAGTCAGCATTGTCATGTCCTTCACTGGCCTAGCGCGGCGCGGGCGGCGGCGGCCCCGCCCACCACGGGGATGGCGATATGGCTCGGGCGCTGGGCATCACGCCACACGCCCTGCGTGGCCTTCACATAGTCGGTGGCCTTGGCGTGGAAGATGTTGGGCACGAACGTCTGCGGATTGCGATCATAGAGCGGGAACCAGCTTGATTGCACCTGCACCATCAGCCGGTGCCCGGCCGGGATGACATGGTTCACGCCGGGCAGCAGGAAGCGGTAGCGTTCCGCCTTGCCGGGCGTCAGCGGCGCAGGCGTCGAAAAGCCCTTCACATAACGGCCGCGGAAAATCTCCATGCCGATGCCCAGCTGCAGGCCAGCGAGGTCGGGCTTGGCGCTGTTCTCCTCGGGGAACACGTCAACCAGCTTCACCACCCAGTCGCTGTCCGTCCCCGAAGTGCTGGCGAACAGGTTGGCCTCCGGCTGGCCGTGGATCTGCAAGGGGGCTTTCAGGGGCGCCGAGACATAGGTGACGACATCGGGGCGGACGCTGGCATGGCGCTGGTCGCTCACCAGCCACGACCCCCACATGGCCCGGTCCCGCATGTTCACCGGCACCGGCACGAACGGCACCGGGTGGGCGGGATCGGAGACATAGTCATCATGCGCCTGTGCCGCCTTCGGCGGAGCCAGCGACAGGCTGAAGCGGTCGTCGAGATAGAGGTTCACCGTCTCGCCAGCGGGGAAGCGGTCATGCCGCTCCCAGCGGTCGGCGTTCACGGCATAGGTGAACACCGGCGGGGCGGCGAAGGGCTTGCCGCCGGTCTTCAGATGGCTGTCGAGGAAGGGCTTCATCACCTGCGTGCGGAACTGCAGCCCGGTGTCGCCGGCGAACTTCAGCACGCCGAGGCCCGAACCGTCATAGTTGACGCCCGAATGGCGCCACGGCCCGATGACGATGGAGAGCTTGTCGTTGTTCACGTCCTTGGGCTCGAGCGCGCGATAGACGGCCGGCGCGCCATAGCTGTCTTCCTGGTCCCACTGGCCCACCACCAGCATGGTCGGCACGGTCAGCGGCCGGCTGCCCAGGATGCGGTCGAGCGCCTGGCCCTGCCACCAGGCGTCATAGCTGGGGTGCTCCATCAGCTTCTTCACGCCGGGCAGCGCGTCGAGGCCATATTTCGCGACATAGGCGCCAGCCGAGCCAGCGGCGAGATATTCGGCATAATAGTCGCGCCGGCCCATGGCGACCTCATCGCCGCCGGATTTCGTCGCGGTCTGTCCGGTGAAATAGTCCAGCATCGTCTGGCGGAAGGCGCCGTTGTGGAACCAGTCATCGCCCATCCAGCCATCGACCATGGGGGACATCGGTACGGCGGCCTTCAAGGCTGGGTGCGGATCAACCAGCGCCATCAGGCTGGTGAAGCCGGGGTAGGACGAACCGGTGATCGCCACCCGGCCGTTGGTTTCAGGGACATTCTTCACCAGCCAGTCGATCGTGTCATAGGCATCGGTGCTGTGGTCGGTTGCGGTGGCGTTGAGCGGGCCCTTCAGGGGGCGCGTCATCACATAGTCGCCTTCCGATTTGTGGATGCCGCGCACGTCCTGATAGACGCGGATATAGCCATCCTCGACCAGTTCGCGATCGGCGATCGGCAGGATCTCGGCGATCGACTGGCTGGGGTTGCGCTGCGTGGTGCGATTGGCGTTGTAGGGCGTGCGGGTCAGCAGGATCGGGCCATTCTTCGTGCCCTTCTTCATCACCACCACGGTGAACAGCTTCACCCCGTCGCGCATCGGGATCATGATCTCGCGCCGCTCGTAATCGGCGGCCGGCGTCACCGCCTTGAACGGGGCACCAATGTCGGGCGCCATGGTGGGCATTTGCGCCGTGGCCGGCATGAACGTGGTTGAGGCCAGCAGCAGCGCTGCCGCCCGGATGGTTTGGTGCATCGTCTGTCCTCCCTGTGGTGAGTTCATGGCGGCTCGGGCGGGCGCCGGCAAGCCTCAGCGGTTGGCGTCAGCGGTTGCGGAACCAGCCGGTGATTGCCAGCCGACCCACGGGGGCGAACGGCGCCACCAGCGAGACGTGGTGGCGCAGCGGCACCAGGAACAGGTTGAGGCAATTGAAGCGCGGCATGAAGCCAGCAACGATATTGCCCTTGTCGTCGAGGATGTTGAGATAGCCGCCCCAGTCCGGCCGCCAGTCCTTAGCCAGGTTCAGCACATAGGCGAGGCGGCGGCCTTCCGATTCGACCAGGTCATCATGTTCGGTGAGGAAATGCCCGCCGGCATAGAGCGTCGCCTGCGCGTCGGCGCGGATGATGTCGTCATGGCCGGACACATCCCGCGCGAAGGCCACCGCCTCGGGTGCGTTGATCTCGTCCAGCAGGCCATAGAGCGGGTGGCCGGGGTGCCAATTCTCCTTGTAGGCCTCGACCAGCGGATAGCGGCCATAGAGGAAGGCAAAACGCCCACCTGCGGCGGCACTGGCGGCGCCATTGCCCATCGCCGCCTTCTGCTGCGGCGACAATGTGCGCATCTGTTCCGGCCGCACGAACTGCCCGCGCGGCTGGCCGTCGCCGGCCCAGGCCAGGCCATAGGGCGTCTCGTGGCGCAACACCTGCCACAGCGCGTCGGCCGCCTGTGGCCGCAGCACATCCTCCACCTGGGCGAAGCGCCGCGTGGCGAGCTGGTCCCGCACGCCGTCGCGGTCGATCGCCGGGTTGAGCGCGAACAACTGGGCGCTCACCGGCCCGCCTCCGGCGCGGGGGGCAACTGGGGCGGCAGCAGCGCTTCCGGATCGACGCGCACG
>NZ_WMHO01000102.1 GCF_010994245.1 Sandarakinorhabdus rubra | reverse complement strand
CCGTTGCCCTTGCCAAGCATGCCGGGCTGATCCCGGCGGTCTATGCGGTGCCGCAGGCCGGCATCGCCACTGCCGTCACCTGCCCGGCGGCCGCCGCGCTGGCGCTGCCGCCGGGCCAAGCGCGGGTGCGCATCTCGGCGCGGGCGCGGCTGCCGCTGGCCAGCGCCGAGAACACCGAGGTCGTGGCCTTCCGCCCGGACGATGGCGGGCCTGAACATCTGGCGCTGCTGATCGGGGACCCTGACATCAGCCGGCCTGTCCTGGCGCGGCTCCACTCCTCCTGCCTTACCGGCGATGTGCTCGGCAGCCTGAAGTGCGATTGCGGGCCACAACTGCACGCCGCCATTGCTGCCATTGCTGCCAACCCCGGCGGCGGCATCCTGCTCTACCTGCAGCAGGAAGGGCGCGGCATCGGGCTGCTCAACAAGCTCAGGGCCTATGCCCTGCAGGATCAGGGCTGGGACACGGTGGACGCCAACACGCGGCTGGGCTTTGCCGCCGACGAGCGGGATTTTTCGTTGGCCGCCGCCATGCTGGCGGCGCTGGGCGTGAGGAACGTACAGCTGCTCACCAACAACCCATTGAAGGTGGCGGGGCTGGCCGCGCATGGCCTGACGGTCAGCCGCGTGCCCCACGACATGCCGCCCAACCCGCACAACGCGGCCTATCTCGCCACCAAGCGCGATCGGCAGGGGCACATGCTGTGAAAATCCCCTCTCTCCTTGCGGGAGAGGGTCGACTCGGCGCAGCCGAGCGGGGTGAGGGGTGATGACGGTCTTCACGGCATCCTGCACCACCGGCACGGTTTCGGCGTTCGGCGAAACCCACGCCGCCAGCTTCGGCAAGGGCGGCACCTGCGCCGCCGCCGACAAGCGCGAAGGCGACGGCAAGACCCCGCTCGGAACCTGGCCGATCCGCGCCGCGCTGATCCGGCCTGATCGGCTGCCGGCGCCCGCAACGCGCCTGCCCTGGCGCTGGCTACGCCCGTGGGATGGCTGGTCCGACGCCGCCGATGACCCGGCCTACAACCGGCCGGTCAGCACCCCCCACCCCCACAGCCACGAGGCGCTGTGGCGCGACGACCAAGCCTACGACATCATCCTGGTGCTGGCCCACAACGATGCACCGCCCATACCTGGCCTCGGCAGCGCCATCTTCTGGCACGTTCGCCAACCCGATGGCCGCGCGACCGAAGGCTGTGTGGCCATGGACCGCGCGGTGCTGGCCCGCTGGCTGGAGGCGATGGCGCCGGGCGACGCCATCGCCATCAGCGGCTGATCAGCGGCTGGACTCGTCCATCCAGGCGGCCACGTCGCCGCGCATCTTCGCCAGTTCGCTTTCGGCCAGGTAGATCATGTGGCCGGATTTATAATAGGTGAAGCGGATGTTCCGGTTCAGATCGGCCGGCAGCAGCATGTGGCTGGCATCGAACTCGGCGCCATAGAAGGGCGTCGCCATGTCGTAATAGCCATTCAGGAACAGGATCTTGAGCTTCGGGTTGGCGCGCATCACGTGAGCGAGGTCCACCGCCGTGTTGGGCGTGGTCTGCACGCCTCCGCGTGGCGGGCGGTGGCTCCAGTCCCACGTCCAGCCCGGCTCGCGGGCGGACAGGCGATAGGCAAGGTCCGTCTTCACCCCCAGCGTGCGGGCGGCATAATCGTGGAGCGCGCTGACATAGGCGCCGTTGATGGCGGTGGCGGCCGGGTCATCATCCGGGCTGTCGGCGTTGAGGTCACCGGGCCGCAGCGTGTATCGCGCGTCGAGCCGGCCAATCGAAAGCCCGCGCTCACGCAACAGCTCGGTCTGGAACTGGGGGAGGTCCACCCTGAGGTTGGCGCGCTTGAGGAAATCGATGGGCAGCCCGGTGTAGGTGTTCATCTGGCGGGCGATGGTCTCTGCCTCGGCATCGGAAATGCTGCTGCCCTTGGCCAGCGCGGCCGCATAGGGCCCGCTTACCCAGGCGCGCACCTCGGCAACGAAGGCATCGAGATCAGCCGGCTTCGGCCCCGGCAGCGTGCCATGATACCAGGCCGTGGCGGCATAGGCGGGGAACAGGGTGAGATAATTCTGGTCATAACCTGGCTGACGCACGCCATAGTTGAGGATTGTGGACAGCAGCACCACGCCGTTCAGCGACAGGCCGCGCTCCTCCAGCATCCGCGCCACCACGCCGGAACGCAGCGTGCCATAGCTTTCGCCGAACAGGAACTTCGGTGATTTCCAACGGTTGTACTTGGTGACATAGCGCAGGATGACGCGCGCGAAGGCATCGCCATCCTGGTCCACCCCGCTGAAATCGCGGGACGTCCTGTCACCCAGCGGGCGCGACCAGCCGGCGCCCATGGCATCGATGAAGACAAGGTCGCTCTTGTCGATGAGGCTCCACGGGTTGGGGCCCAGGGCATACTCTTGGGGCGGCACATAGGCCGGGGTGTCGGTCTTCACTCTCACTGGTGCAAAGCTGCCAAGGTGCAGCCACACGGTCGGCGAACCCGGCCCGCCATTGTAGAAGAAGGTGACAGGGCGATTGGAACCCTCGGCGGTGTAGGCGGTGTAGAAGAAGCTGCCCGACGGCCGGCCATTGTCGTCGCGGATGGTGAGCGTGCCGGCGGTGGCGGTGTAGGCGACGGCGCGGCCGTTCACGCTGACGCTGCCTTTCGACACGAAGCTCTGTTCCTCCACCGGCGCGCGGACGGTGGCGGCATCGGCTTCGGCGATGGCGGCATCGCGGGGAGTCTGGCGGCGGTCCTGGGCAATGGCAGGGGCGGCAAGCACGGCCAGCGCCAGGCCAGCCCTCAGCAGCAGTGTCGCGATCACATGTCCAACCTTGATGCGGGCGTTCGTCTGCCGGCCTGATGGCATGGCCGGCGGCGGCGATCAACGCCGGCCGCGCCGCACCCCCGGCGGCACACGCGACTGGCCGGGGCGAGGCGTGAGGCCCTTTGGCCCGCCGCGCCGCACACGGTCCCGGCGCGGGCCGGCCGGGCTGCCGCCTTCGGGCAGCTCGAAGCGCAGCGCGCCGGTGATCGGATTGGCCTCGGCAAGACGCAGGTCCAGCCGCTGGCCAACGGCATAGCGCGTGCCGGTGGCAACGCCTTCCAGCACGCGGGCATCCTCGTCGAAGACGAAGCGTTCCTCGCCCAGCGTGGAGACCGGCACCAGACCGTCGCCGCCCAGGCCATCAACCGTGGCGAAAAATCCGAACTTGGCGACCCCGGTGATGCGCGTCTTCACCACCTCGCCCACCCGGGTCGAGAGATAGGCGGCGACATAGCGATCGATGGTGTCACGCTCCGCCTCCATGGCGCGGCGCTCGGTCATGCTGATATGCTCGGCGGTCTTGCCAAGGGCCTTGCCTTCCTCGGCGTGGAGGCCGCCGTCGCCCAGCCGGTGGGCGCTCACCAGGCTCCTGTGCACCACCAGATCGGCATAGCGGCGGATCGGGGAGGTGAAATGGGCGTAGCTGCCCAGCGCCAGCCCGAAATGGCCGACATTGTCGGGCGTGTAATAGGCCTGGGTCTGGGTGCGCAGCACCTGCTGTGAAACCTCTTCATAGCTCTCGCCGCCCTTGGCGCGAGAAAGGATGCGGTTGAACACGGCTGGCCGCACCACCTGGCCCAGCGCCACGTTCTGGCCCAGCGTTTCGAGATAATCGCGCAACGCAACGATCTTCTCGCGTGACGGCGCCTCGTGGCAGCGGAAGATACAGGGCGCCTTCTTCTTTTCCAGCGCCTTGGCCGCCGCGACATTGGCAGCGATCATGTAATCCTCGATCAGCTGGTGGGCTGCCAGATGCTCACGGACATGGATGCCGGCGATGCGGCCCGCCTCGTCGAGCAGCACGCGCTTTTCGGGCAGTTCCAGTGCCAGCGGCTCGCGCGCATCACGCGCCTTCTTCAGCGCTGCCCAGCAGGTCCACAGCGGCTGCAGCACCGGCAGATAGGCGCCGTTGCCGGCATCCATGGTGGCCTGCGCCTCTTCATAGGCGATGTTGGCGACACAGCGGATGGCAGCGCGGGTGAACCGCCAACTGAGCAACTTGCCCTCGTCATCGACATGGAGATGGCAGGCCAGAACCGCCCGGTCCTCGCCCTCGATCAGCGAGCAGGCGTGGGCAGAGAGCACTTCGGGCAGCATCGGCACAACGCGATCCGGGAAATAGACGCTGTTGCCGCGGCTGCGTGCCGCCCGGTCGAGCGCGCTGCCGGGGCGGACATAGAAGCTGACATCGGCGATGGCGACGATGGCGCGGAAATGGCCTTCATTGTCCGGGTCTGGCGCGGCCCACACCGCGTCGTCATGGTCACGCGCGTCGGCCGGATCGATGGTGAGGAAGGGCAGCGCGCGCAGATCCTCCCGCTCGCCCAGCGGCTGGTGGGCCATGCGGTCGGCCTCGGCCAGCGCGCTTTCATCGAAACGGTGCGGCAGGCCCTTGGCGTGGATGGCGATGAGGCTGAAGGCGCGCGGCTGGAAGGGATCGCCCAGCACCTCGACGACGCGGCCGAACTGGCGCGGCGGGCGGCCACTGGGTTCGGCCAACACCAGATCGCCGGCCTGGCCCTCGCCAGGATCGCTGATGGCAAGATCGCTGCGCGCCTTCTTATCGACCGGCACCAGCCGCCAGCCGAGCGCCTCGCGGCGCAGGATGCCGAGCACGAACTCTTCCGATTTCGCCAGCGCCTTCATCGGGAAGGCGGCATATCCGCTGCCCTGCTCCTCGATGCGGGCGAGCAGCCGGTCCCCCAGCGCGAAGGCGGCGCGGCGGCGGGGCTCGATCACACGCAGGCGCGGCGGCGGCGTGCCGTGCTCCCAGCGGTCGGGCACGGCGATGGCGACGCCGTCGCCCACATCGACAACGCGGATCACGGTCACCTTGGGCAGGCCGCCCCCCTTGTGCAGGTTGCGCCCCGGCCCCTGCTCCAGCTCGCCGGCCTCCATCATCTCCTTCAGCAGGGCCTTCAGCGCGATCTTGTCCTGCGCATGCAGGCCGAACGCCTTGGCGATCTCGCGCTTGCCGACGCTGGTCTTCTGGGTGGCGATGAAATCGAGGATGGCCTGCCGGTCGGGCAAGCCCGGCTGCGGGCGGCCGGAACTGGGGCGGCGGGGTGGGCGGGCCATGGCCGCACCATGGTCGCTCGGGGCGGGTGGGGCAAGTGGCACCCTGATGGGGCCCAAATGGGGTAATGCTGCCCATTGTGCAGCGGCGCGGCCCGGCCCATATGCGGCGGCGATGCAATCCCTGGCCGCCGCTGCCAGCCCGCCGCCGCCCGGCGAGGCCGATCTGAAGACGCTGAAGCGCTTCCTGCCCTATCTGTGGCCGGCGGACCGCTCCGATCTCAAGCTGCGCGTCGTTGGCGCCATGGCGCTGGTGCTGCTGGCCAAGGCGACCACGCTGGCGATGCCCTATGCATTGAAGCTGGCGCTCGACCAGATGGCGGCGGGCGTGCCCGATGGTGTCGGCATCGCCATGGCGCTGGTCGCTTCCTATGCCCTCGCCCGCTTTGGCGGGGTGCTGTTCGACAATCTGCGCAACGCTGTGTTCGAGCGGGTCGGCCAGGAGGCGGCGCGGCGGCTGTCGCTGGACGTGTTCGCGCACATCCATCGACTGTCGCTGCGCTTCCATCTCGAACGCCGCACCGGCGCGCTCACCCGGCTGATCGAGCGCGGCACCAAGAGCATCGACACGATGCTCTATTTCCTGCTGTTCAACATCTTCCCGACCGTGATCGAGCTGACGGCGGTGTGCATCCTGTTCGGGCGCGGCTTCGGCTGGGAACTGGTGGCTGCTACGCTGGTGATGGTGGTGCTCTACATCGCCTACACCCAGCGCATCACCGACTGGCGCGCCGCCCTCAGGCGCGAGATGGTGGACAGCGACCAGAAGGCCACCGCGCGCGCCGTCGATAGCCTGCTGAACTATGAAACGGTCAAGTATTTCAACGCGGAAAGCCATGAGAACCGCAACTATGGCCGCGCCATCAAGCGCTATACCGATGCTGCCACCAAGTCCGAGGTGAGCCTGGCGTGGCTGAACGTCGGCCAAAGCTTCATCACCAACCTGCTGATGGCCGGCGCACTGGCCTGGGTGGTGTTCGGCTGGAGCCAGGGCCTCTTCACGCTGGGCGATGTCGCCTTCGTCAACGGGCTGCTGATGCAGTTGTTCCGGCCGCTCGACATGCTGGGCATGGTGTATCGCGAAATCCGCCAGGGCCTGATCGACATGGAGGCGATGTTCCGCCTGATCGATACCGAGGCCGAGATCGCAGATGCCCCCGATGCCGTGCCGCTGGTGGTGGACGGCGCCGCCATCCGCTTCGAGAGCGTCGAATTCGCCTATGAGCCGCGCCGGCAGATCCTCCACGGCATCTCGTTCAGCGTGCCGCCGGGTGCCAAGCTGGCCGTTGTCGGCCATTCAGGCGCCGGCAAGTCGACGCTCAGCCGCATCCTCTACCGCTTCTACGACATCCAGGGCGGCCGCGTGACCATCGACGGGCAGGACATCCGCACCGTGACGCAGGACAGTCTGCGCCGCGCCATCGGCATCGTCCCGCAGGACACCGTGCTGTTCAACGACACGATCCGCTACAACATCGCCTATGGCCGGCCCGACGCCACGGAAGCCGAGATCATCGCGGCGGCGCGGGGCGCGGCGATCCATGATTTCATCATCGGCCTGCCCGACGGATACGAGACTCAGGTCGGCGAACGCGGTCTGAAACTGTCGGGCGGCGAGAAGCAGCGCGTGGCCATCGCCCGCACCATCCTGAAAGACCCGCCGATCCTGATCCTCGATGAAGCCACCAGCGCGCTCGACAGCGCCACCGAGGCCAGCATCCAGGAGGCGCTGGGCGGGGTTGCAGCCGGACGTACCACCATCGTGATTGCCCACCGCCTTTCCACCGTCACCGACGCCGATGAGATCATTGTGCTGGACGCCGGGCGCATCATCGAACGCGGCCGCCACGAAGCCCTGCTGGCGCGCGGCGGCGCCTATGCCCAGATGTGGGCGCTGCAACAGGCCGAAGACGCAGACACGGCTGCGGCCGCATAAGAGCGGGGGCCGGCCCGATACTCCGGCCGGCCCCCAACACGCACGCAACAACGATGTCAGGCGGATCCCTCGCAAGACGCGCCAGTCCCGCAGTTACGCGGGTGGCGCCCCCGGGGATGCACCGCGTCAGGGCAGAACGACCGCGTCGACCACGTGGATGACACCGTTGGATTGCACCACGTCGGCCTGACGGACGTGGCTCATGCCGCCCTTGGCATCGCGAAGCATGACGAGGTTGCCCATCAGCGAGGCGGTGAGCTTGCCACCCTGCACGGTGGTGATCTCGGTCTTGCCGCCACCAGCCTGGATGGCCTTGACGAGATCGGCGGCCAGCACCTTGCCCGGCACCACGTGATAGGTGAGCACAGCGGTGAGCGTGCCCTTGTTTTCCGGCTTCAGCAGGTTGTCGACGGTGCCGGCCGGCAGCTTGGCAAAAGCTGCGTTGGTGGGGGCGAACACGGTGAACGGGCCCTTGCCCTTCAGCGTGTCAACCAGGCCAGCAGCCTTCACGGCGGCAACCAGCGTGGTGTGGTCTGCCGAGTTCACGGCATTGTCGATGATGTCGCGGGTCGGGTACATCGGGGCGCCGCCCACCACCGGCTGCGCGCTGGCCATGGGGGAAAGGCCAGCAGCGGCCATGGCGAACATGGCGGCACGCAGAGCGTTACGGGAAACCATCGCAATCTCCATCAATCTATCTTGGGTCCGCCGGAAGTGGCGGCAGTGCCAGATACGCTTGATGGTGTGACGTGGCTGCGTCAGCCAGCGTCGCTGCGACGAAAAGGGCCGATCCCGCGGTCAGGCCGCCGGGATCAGGCCGCAGACAGGGCGCCGGTGGCAATCACTGGCCCGGTGGGGGCGCCGGTGGGGGAGCCGCCGATGGGCTCGATCGAGATGGCCAGCACTGCGCCCGCTTTCAGCCCGGTCAGCCGGGCGGGCGGGATGGCGTGGGCGGCGCCGGCCGAAATGTCGATCACGCCCAGCGAGCGCGGTGGATTCTTGCCCTCGATCACCCAGAGTTCGGGCACCTTGCCGGCCGCCCCGTCTGGCGTCGCAACGGGAGCGAAGCGCACCTCGCCACTGGCCGGATCGACGGCGGCGGCGAGCAGGGGCCGGCCCTCGCTGTCGGCCAGGGTGGCGACCAGCGACGGCGCCGTGGCGGCCGGCGCTTGCGGCACAGGCGCGGCCGGCAGCACCAGCAGCGCCACGGCCAGCGCCGCCAGCGCGGTGCCGCCCAGGCCCAGACCGCGCCACAGGCCGACATTGTGCCACCAGCCGGTTGGCGCAGCCGCCGTTTGCGCGGTGCGCGGCGCCGGTTGCACATCGGCCAGGATCGCCTGCCAGACAGCCGGCGGCGGCGCCATGTCGGGCGTTTCGCCGTCGAGCGGCGCCAGCAGCGCCTGCCAGCGTTCGACAGCGGCACGGAAAGCAGGATCGCTGAGCAGGCGCAGCTCGGCCGCCTTGCGCTCGGCGCGGGAGCCGGCACCCAGCGCGAAATCCATCGCCTCGGCTTCCAGCACCGTCAGGCCCTCGAGGCCGGTATCAGGGGTCTGGCTCATGGCGTCCCCTCGTCGAGATGGGCGCGCATGCGGATGAGGCCGCGGCGCACCCAGCTTTTCAGCGTGCCCACTGGCACGCCCTCGCGCAGCGCCAGTTCATCATAGGTGATGCCTTCGAAATAGCAGGCCCTGATGGCGGCAGCGTGGCGCGGTTCCAGCCGGGCCAGCGCGGCGGCCAGCTGGCGCGCGTCTTGGGCGTGGCCAATGCCGGCATCGGGCGCCGGGCCATCATCGGCGAGATCGAGCGCAGTCTCC
>NZ_WMHO01000101.1 GCF_010994245.1 Sandarakinorhabdus rubra | reverse complement strand
CCTCGCCTGGCCGTCTGGCGACTGGGGCAGCCTGCCGATCGCCGGCGGTCTGGAGGCGGCCTACCGCGCCGAGCTGGAGGCCGCGCCCGACCCGGCGGCGCGTCTTGCCGAGATCCGCGAGCGGCTCGAACGTGTGCGTTCGCCACTGCGCACCGCCGAGAAGTTCGGTGTGGAGGCCATCATCGATCCGCGCCACACGCGCGCCGAAATGTGCCGCTTCGTCAACCTGGCGCAGCGCCGGCTGAAGCCGGGCGCCAAGGGCAGGGGGCTGCGGCCCTGATCCGGGCATTGCACGGCTGCTGACTGTATTATAAAGGCACATCACTTGGCGCGCCGGGCTAGGGGATGGTGATGGCGCGTGCAACCGGGGAGGCCGAAGATGGCGGCAACATGGGCCATGCGACTTGCACTGATCCTGGCGCTGGCCGCCCCGCTGGCGCCGGCCGTGGCCCAGGAGACACCGCCGCCAACGCTCGATCAGTTGCTCACCACGGCGGCAGCCGTCCACCGCAGCGTCATGACCCTGTCCAACGGCTGCTTTTCCGGTCCGGCCTATGATCGCTTGATTGCGGAAGGTCGGGCCGCGCAATTCTTCCTGCTGGGCGAAGAGCATGGCATCGCCGAAGGGCCGAAGCTGGCCGCCGCCCTGTTCCGCGCGCTGCAGCCGGCAGGTTATCAGCACTTCGTGATCGAGGTTTCGCCGCAGATGGCAACATTGCTCGATGCGCGCCTGCACAAGGGCGGCCTGGCTGGCCTGTCGGCCCTTTATGCCGAGCCGGGCGGCGAACCGGCCTTTTTCGGCATGCGCGAGGAGGCGCATATGCTGGCCGACGTGCGCGGCGCCGTGCCCGGCGCGCGGCCGGTGTTGTGGGGTGTCGATTACGAGGTGCTGGGTGATCGCCAGTTGATCAAGGCGCTGGCCGCCATGCCCAAGCCGGCAGCAGCCCGTGCGGCGCTGGCGGCACTGGCTGCGGCATCAGATGCGGCCTGGGCCAGACACCGGCGCTCCGGGGAGATCAGCGGCATCTTCAGCTTTGGCGGTGATCCGCAACTGGTGCGCGCAGTGCGCGAAGCCTGGCCAGGCCGCGACGCGCAAGCCAGCGCCATCTTGAAGACGCTTGAGGAAACGCTGGAGATCAATGCACTGTTCCTCGCCCGGCAGGGCTGGCAGTCCAATGCGCGCCGGGCCGAACTCATCCGCGGCAACTTCATCCAGCACTGGCAGGCCGCAACTGGCAGGGGGCCGGCGCCCAAGGTGATGGCCAAGATGGGCGCGTCGCACCTGCTGCGCGGACGCAGCACCACCGAGGTGTTCGATCTGGGCACGCTGCTGCCGGAAGTGGCGGCGTTGAACGGCGGCCACAGCTTCAGCCTGCTGGTGGTGCCGGGCGAGGGCGCGCTGACCGCGGTCAGCGATCCGGCCACGCTCACCTACAATTCTGCGCCGGCCAAGGATGGCTATGCCCGCGATCTGGGACCATTGATGGCAGCAGCGGCCAGCAGCGGCTTCACGCTCATCGATCTACGGCCGCTGCGCGCGACGCGCGGCCTTGGCCGGCCAACCACCAATCCCGGCCTGCTGCGAACCATCATGGGCTATGACATGATGCTGATATTGACCGGATCAACGCCGTCAGCGCAGTTCAGCGCCAATGCCCAATCACCGCCGGCACCGGCCTGCCCACGCTGAACAGCCTGGCCTCATTCGGCCGGCGGCGCCATCCCCATGGCCCGCATGCGCTTCATGCCCTCGGACAGTTCAGGCCGGGTGACGAACCCGTCCTTGTCGCCATCGAGCAGGTTGAAGCCCATCTCGCGGCGGCCGGCGGCGAGCCACTCCTCCTTGCTCCACTTGCCATCCTTGTTGGCATCAGCGGCGATCAGGCGCTGGCCAGCGGCGGACTGGGCAGGCGCAGGCGCCGCATCCTGTGCGACGACGGGCGCAGCAGCGAGGAGCAGCAGTGCAAGGGCAATACGCATCAGATCAGTCTCCGGATGAAGGCGAGCAGGCTATCAACGTCTGGCAGGCCGGCAATCCCCCGCTCATTCCCGGCGCAGATTGTTCACCCGGTCGCGGGTCACCGGATAGTCGATGCCTTCGGGGATGGTGAGCCAGGGCTCGCCCTCGATCATCTCGAAGGCCGGCTGCACATAGGGCGCCGGCAAGGCCGCCACACGTTCGAACAGCGCTGCCAGCGATTGATACTGGGCCAGGCGGTGCATGTTGCACCAGGTCGGGAACACCATCGCCGCCTTGCCGACCTCATAATCGGCCAGCGCACGCGCCGCTGTCGTCCAGCGCAGGGCCTTGGCCTCGAAGCCATCGGGCGTGATCACCGCGCTGGCCGAACGACCGGCGTCGGCAAGATAGAAGCGCGTGTCGAACCGCCGGGCGATCTGGGCGGCGGCCGGTGGCTCCCAGCGCGCAAAGGGGATGAAGCGCGCGGCATCCACCCGGTGGCCCATGGCGCCCAGCAGATTGGCAAAGCTGTAGGCCTCATCCTCGTTGGGGCCGCTGGCAAGGCCCGAGCGCGCGATGGCCAGCGCTTCGGCATCCGGGTGCGGGCCCTCGGTCAGCAGCACGCCGGTTTCCTCCAGCGCCTCGCGCGCGCACGCGACGCGCGCGGCCGCGTCCGCGTCATCAAGGCCATCGAAGCCCAGCGCCAGGTTGGGGTTGCGGGCAATGCCGCCGTCCACCCGGTCCACCCGGCCACCGGGGAACACCAGGGCGCCGCCGGCGAAGGCCATGTTCTCGCCGCGCTGGACCAATAGAAACTCGGGCACACCATCCTGCCCGGCGCGGGCCAGGATCACGGTGGCGGCGGGGATGGCAATGGGTTTGTCCGTCATGACTGCGATGATAGTGCGACTTGCGTGGGCGACGTCCTGTGCTATCGGGCAGGGCCAATTGGGTGCCGGGCAGGGTGCCAACCATATCCGAGGAGCCTGAAGGCCATGAGCGTGCGTCCCTGGCGCGACATCACCCGCCGCAAGAGCCGGCAGATCATGGTGGGCAAGGTGCCGGTGGGCGGCGATGCGCCGATCGCTGTCCAGACGATGACCAACACGCCGACCGAGGATGCGGCCGCCACCATCGACCAGATCCGCGCCTGCGAGGAGGTGGGGGCCGACATCATTCGCGTGTCCTGCCCGACGCCGGAAGCCACTGCCGCCTTCGGCAAGATCACCCGTGCCGCGCGCGTGCCGATCGTGGCCGACATCCATTTCCACTACAAACGCGCGCTGGAAGCCGCCGACGCCGGCGCCGCCTGCCTGCGCATCAACCCCGGCAACATCGGCAGCCGGGCACGCATCCGGGAAGTGGTGAACGCCGCCAAGGCCAATGGCTGCGCCATCCGCATCGGCGTCAACGCCGGCAGCCTCGAGAAGCATCTGCTGGAGAAGTACGGCGAGCCGTGCCCGGAAGCGCTGGTGGAAAGCGCGCTCGAGCACATGAAATATCTGCAGGACGAGGATTTCCACGAGTTCAAGATCAGCGTGAAGGCCAGCGACGTGTTCCTGGCCGTCGCTGCCTACAACGGCCTTGCCGAAGTCTGCGATTATCCGCTGCATCTTGGCATCACCGAAGCCGGCGGTCTGCAGGGCGGCACGGTGAAATCCTCCATCGGCCTTGGCATGCTGCTGTGGGCCGGCATTGGCGACACCATCCGCGTCTCGCTCTCCGCCGATCCGGTGGAGGAAGTGAAGGTCGGCTATCACATCCTGAAATCGCTCGGCATCCGCGCGCGCGGCGTGAAGATCGTCTCGTGCCCGTCGTGCGCGCGCCAGGGATTTGACGTGGTGAAGACGGTCGATGCGCTGGAACGGCGCCTGGCCCACATCACCACCCCGCTGTCGCTGTCGGTGCTGGGCTGCGTGGTGAACGGCCCCGGCGAGGCGCGCGAAACCGATATTGGGCTCACCGGCGGCGGCAACGGCCGGCACGCGGTGTTCCTGTCCGGCGTGTCCGATCACGTGATCGACGATGAACGGATGCTCGAGCACATCGTCAGTCTGGTCGAGGCCAAGGCGGCCGAGATCGAGGCCGCCAACGCCGCGGCCGCGGCTGCGGTTGCCGCCGAGTAACAGACGATGCACGGCGGCCCCCCGCGCCCGCGCCGGGTGGAAGAACCGGTGCGCCAGCAGGCCGTGGCCTATGGCTATGCGGTGGCGACCTGGTGCTTCGGCATCGGCGCTGCGGCAGTGTTGATCGAGGCGCTGGCGCTGGGCGTTGACGCGGACCGCATCACGTGGATCGCGGCGCTCACCGGACCGGCGGCAATGGCCTTCCTGCTGAAGCGCCTGTGGCTGCCCGATCGGGTAGAGCGGGGGGCGCGCTATTGGCTGTTCGCCGTGCCCTCGGTGAGCCTCGCCTTCTTCAGCGTGATGTGGATGTTCCGGGCCCTGGGACGGATGCTGTGAGGCGGGGCATGATGGCGGCGCTGTGGCTGGGTGTCGGCCTGGCCAAGATGGCGGCGCTGGTCAGCCTGATCGACGGCCACTGGGCCCGCGCGCTTCTGGCGCTGCTGTCGGCATGGACGCTGGCGGCGGCCGCAATTCTGCTGAGAGGCTTGCGCCGCGCCTGAACTGCCGTCACAGCGGCGCGCCATGACACACAGCATCCGCCCCGCCACGCCCGCCGATATCCCGGCCATCCACCGCCTGATCGTGGAGCTGGCGATCTACGAGAAGGAACCGGATGCGGTGAAGGCGACCCATGCCGACCTCAAGCGTGCCCTGTTCGGGGAGCGCCCGGTGGCGGAATGCGTGTTGGCCGAGCTGCATGGCGAGCCGGTGGGCCTGGCCCTCTTCTTCACCAATTTTTCCACCTGGATTGGCAAGCCCGGGCTTTATCTGGAAGACCTGTTCGTGATGCCATCGGCGCGCGGGGCCGGGCTGGGCAAGGCGCTGCTGGTGCATCTGGCGCAGCTGTGTGTGGCGCGTGGCTATGGCCGCTTCGAATGGAGCGTGCTGGACTGGAACGAGCCAGCCATCGGCTTCTACAAGGCGCTTGGCGCCAGGCCGATGGACGAATGGACGGTGATGCGCGTCGATGGCGAGGCGTTGAAGGCGCTGGCGGCGGGGTGACACGGCCGGCGGCAAAGCCGCCGAGTCCGTTCTGGTCAGGAACATGCAGGAAGCAGGGCGTGGCAGAGCCACGCCGTCGAAGCTGTTCTGACGGGCTGCGGCCCGTCAGCCAGCCCGGCCGCGCTGGCGCGAGTCTGTGTGCAACGCTGCGCGTTGCGCACTAGCCGCGCTCAGCGTGGCGCGCCGGGATGCTCCTTGTGCTCCACGGCAAGCGTGCCGGCCTGTTCAGCCTTGTAGCGCTCGATCGACTCCAGGATCAGCCGCTCTGCGGTGGCGCGGCCTTCCCAGCCCTGACACTTGACCCACTTGCCGGGTTCCAGATCCTTGTAGTGGCTGAAGAAATGCTCGATCTGGTCGAGCACGATCTTCGGCAGGTCGGTATATTCCTGCACGTCGGAATAATAGGGATAGACCTTGTTGACGGACACGCACAGCAGCTTGGCGTCGCCGCCGCCATCATCTTCCATCATCAGCACGCCAACGGGGCGCACACGGGCGATGGAGCCGGGCATGAACGGCGTGCGCGCCACGATCAGCGCGTCGATCGGGTCACCATCATCGGCCAGCGTGTGCGGCACGAAGCCATAGTTGCACGGATAACGCATCGGCGTGTGCAGGATGCGATCGATGAACAGCGCGCCGCTGGCCTTGTCGAGCTCATACTTCACCGGCTCGCCGCCCAGCGGACATTCGATCACCACGTTCACATCGTGCGGCGGGGCAACGCCGATCGGAATCGCATCGATACGCATGGGCCTCAAATCTCCTGTCGTCGTGTGCGGCGCGGGTTACGGGGCCGGGGGCCGCTTGTCCACGCTTCAATTGTGGCCAGTATCAGGGGCGGGCGCGCAGCAGCAGCTCCAGCCCGCTCGGGTTCTTGGCGTCGGTCTTGCCCAGCCGCTCCAGCCGCGGATAGCGCAGGCCGCCGGTCCACGCCCAGTCCACCTCGCGGATGCGGTCTTCCGTCTTCACGGTCAGCCGGATCGGAGCGCTGCCGCCCTTGGCTTCCGTCACTGCGGCCTTCATCACGTCGTCGCTGAAGGGCCGCTGGTTCACGGCGATGATGGTGTCGCCCACCGCCAGCCCCGCGTCGAACGCGGCGCTGTTCCAGATAACTTGGTTGACCTTGCCTGCAGTGCCAAGCACCAGCCCGCCCGAGAAGGCGAGGTTGAGGCTGCCGCGCGAACCGTCGGTGAAGGCCGCGGTCGGCGTGTCGGTATAGACCAGCTTCCAGCCCAGATACTCGAGGCCCTTCAGCGGCGCGCCGCCGGCCTTCTCGGTCAGCCGGGTCTTCAAGAGGCTTGCCCAGTCATAGGGCTGCACGGCGTTGAGGTCGGCCACCAGCGTGTCGAAGTCATAGGGCTTCACGCCCCAGTCCCCATCGCCGGTGCCGAAGAAGCGGCGGGCGAAATCATCGATGCTGCGCTTGCCGCCGCTCTCGCGCCGGATGACGCCATCCACCTCCAGCCACACCAGCATGCCTTCGGCATAATAATCCTCGCTGCGCTGGAAGCTCAGCCAGCCCTTGGGCGCGCGCGGCGTGATGATGGGATCATTGGTGGTGTCATCCAGGCTGCGCCAGCCGCGCGCCGGCCGGTTGTCCAGCGTGGCGGCGATGCCGGCAATCTGGTCGATCGTCTCCTCGACCGTCACCAGGCCCGAGCGCGCCTGCAGCACATAACCCCAGAACTGCGTCTGGCCTTCATAGACCCACAGCATGGAATTGCGCATCGGCGTGCGGAAATCGGGCGTCACCAGATCGGCGCCGCGCCGGTGCTTGCCGTTCCAGCTGTGGGTGAACTCGTGCGGCAGCAGGTTGCGCCGGCCCGGGCCCTTCGCCCACTCGGTGAAATAGGTGGTGTTCACCCCGTTTTCCGAGCTGCGGTGATGTTCCAGCCCGATGCCGCCCATCTTCTCGGTGAGCGAGAGCAGCAGATCATAATGATCGAACTGGCGGGTGCCGAACAGCTTCACCGCCTGGGTGACGAGATTGCGGTGCTTGCCGATCTGTTCGTCCGTGGCCTTCAGGAAGCGGGCTTCGTCGGCCACCACGTTCAGCGTAACATTCTGGCCAAGATCCCATTTGGCGAAATGCCGGCCGGCGAAGAAGGGGCTGTCCACCAGCGTTTCATAATCGACCGTCTGGTAACGGATGCGGTTGCCCTCGCGGGCCGCTTCGCGCAGGGCCGAGGCCGCCGTCCAGCCCGCCGGCCAGGTGACGCTGAGATCGACCGGGATCTGGCGCGTGAACCAGCCCGCCGGATAGAGCGAGACGCTGTTCGGCTGCAGGTTCATCATGTCGGCGGTGACGACGATGCGCCCCTGCGGGCCGTCGGTGGCGGACAGGAAATCGAACTTCACGTCCAGCGCGGTGGCGCCGGCCGGCACCTCCACCCAGAAGGCATAGACGTCGAGCGGGTCACGCTTCCAGGTGAGCAGCTTGCCGCCCGAGCGGATTTCCAGCCCGGCGAGTTTCTCGATCTCGCCGCGCGGCGCGTGCTTGCCAGGCAGCCACTTGGGGAACAGCAGCGCCATGCGCTTGCCCGCCAGATCGGCCGGCACCGGGATGGTTTCAGCCACCTTGAACACGCCGCGCACCGTGTCGGTGGCATCCACCGCCACGCTGAGCGTGCCGGGGAAGGGCACATCGCGCGCCACCGGCACCATGTCGACGATGGGCAGTGGCTGCGGCATCGAGCGCTGGGCGAGCACCGGGGTGGAAAGGAGGACTGTGGCGAGGAGCAGGGCTGTGCGCATGGCGGCTGGTTAGCGAAGCCGGGCGGGCGAGGGAAGGGGGGCGTTGCGCGCATCCCGGCGCTGCCCTATTGCCGCCGCCATGAGCAAGGCGCCGCAAAAACCGAGGGGCACGCAGGACATGATCGGCGAGGCGGCGGCCCGCTTCGATCATGTTGTCGAGACGTTCAACCGGGTGCGGAAGCTGCACGGCTTCGGCCGCATCGAGGTGCCGGTGTTCGAAAGCACCGCCGTGTTCGCGCGCTCGCTGGGCGAGACCACCGATGTCGTCTCCAAGGAAATGTATGAATTCACCGATCGCGGCGGCGATGCCATGTGCCTGCGCCCCGAGTTCACCGCCGGCATCGCGCGTGCCTATATCGAGAATGGCTGGCAGCAGCTCGCGCCGTTGAAGCTCGCCACCTGGGGGCCGCTGTTCCGCTATGAGCGCCCGCAGAAAGGGCGCTTCCGCCAGTTCCACCAGCTCGATGCCGAAATCCTCGGCGCCGGCGAACCGGCCGCCGACGTGGAGGTGATCGCGCTCGGCCAGCATCTGCTCGACGAGCTGGGCGTGGCGGATGACGTGGTGGTGACGCTCAACAGCATGGGTGATCCGGAGACGCGCGCGGCATGGAGCGCGGCGGTGGCGGCTTATTTCACCGCCCATCGCGGCGCGCTTTCCGAAGACAGCCAGCGCCGGTTGGACACCAACCCGCTGCGCATCCTCGACAGCAAGGATGCCGGCGACCAGGCGCTGGTGGCGCAGGCGCCGCAGATCGATGCCTATTTCACCGCCGAAGCCGGCGCCTTCTTTGAAAGCGTGCAGAAAGGCCTTCAGGCCAGCGGCATCCAGTGGCAGCGCAATGCGCGGCTTGTCCGGGGCCTCGACTATTATCGCCACAGCGTGTTCGAGTTCGTGACGCAGAGCCTGGGCGCACAGGGCACCGTGCTGGGCGGCGGCCGCTATGATGGCCTCATCGGCCACATGGGCGGGCCGGAGACGCCGGCGGTCGGCTGGGCGGCAGGCATCGAGCGGTTGGCGATGCTGGTGGCGGAGCCGGCGCTGCCCGGCGTGGCCGTGGCGGTGGTGGCTGTGGGCGAGGGCAGCGAGGCCGCCGCCCTGGCCTTGCTCACCGGGCTGCGCCGGGCCGGCATCGCCG
>NZ_WMHO01000100.1 GCF_010994245.1 Sandarakinorhabdus rubra | reverse complement strand
CGCAACCGCCCGGCCCCGCCCAGGTCTGGCAGGTCGATGGCGAAGGCGGCCTCCTCGATGCGGGCGCCGGCGCCGCGCAGCAGTTCCACACCGGCCAGCGCCGTGCCGCCGGTGGCCACCAGATCGTCAACCAGCACCACGCGCTGGCCCGGCTGCACTGCATCGGCATGCATCTCGATCCGGTCCGTGCCATATTCCAGCGCATAGTTGATGCCCGTCACCCGCCCGGGCAGCTTGTTCTTCTTGCGCAGCAGCACCAACCCGACGCCCAGTTCGCGAGCCAGCGCAGCGCCAAAGATGAAGCCGCGCGCCTCGATGCCGGCCACCAGGTCGGGCCGTCCCGACAGCAGCGCCGCCATGCGCGAAACGCTGGCGGCGAAGCCCGGCCCGTCGAGCAGCAGCGTGGTGATGTCGCGGAACAGGATGCCGGCGTGCGGATAGTCGGGGATGGTCCGCACCAGCGCTTTCAGATCATCGTTGACCATCATGCCCCCACAAGAAAAGAGGCGGCCATCCTGCCGGACAGCCGCCCCGTTTCAAGCCCTGGACTGCCGATCAGGCCGGCTTCTTCACGTCCGCCCAAACCTTGCGATAGGACAGGTAGCCGAGGAAGGTGAGCACCGTCAGGAACAGGATGGCGGCCACCCCGGTTTCCTTGCGGTTTTCCAGCTTCGGCTCGGCCGTCCAGGTCAGGAAGGCAGCGACGTCCTTGGCATACTGGTCAACGGTGCCGTTGGTGCCGTCGGCATAGGTCACCTGGCCGTCGGCGGCGAGCGGCGGTGGCATGGCGATGTTGATGCTGTGGAAATAGGGGTTGTAGTAAAGCGTGTCCGGCTTCACCCAGCCCTTCGGCACATCGTCCGAATAGCCGGTCAGCAGCGAATAGACATAGTTGGTGCCATCCGGACGCGCCTTGGTCATCAGCGACAGGTCGGGCGGGTTGGCGCCGTTCTGCGCAGCGCGGGCCGCCGCCTCGTTGGCATAGACCAGCGGGAACTTGTCGGCCGGGGTCGCCTTGCGGGTGGTCGGCTCGCCGTTGCCGTCGATGGCGGCCACTTCATATTCGGCGGCGATCGCCTTGATCTGGGCTTCGCTGAAGCCAAGATCGGCGAGGTCGCGGAAGGCGACGCGGTTGATCGAGTGGCAGGCCGAGCAGACTTCCTTGTAAACCTGGAAACCGCGCTGCAGCTGGCCGCGGTCGAAGGTGCCGAGCACCCCAAGGTTGCCGGGGCCATTGTGCGCCCATTCGACGTGCTTGGGATGCTTGTGCAGCTGCTTGGCCATGTCGGGCGCCGAGTCCTCGCGGGGCTGTACCGCCCCCCAAAGGACGTTGAGCACGAAGAGCAGGCCGACGACGAGAGCGCCGAGACGGATCATCTGGGGGAACTCCTTATTCGGCCGGCTGGGCGACGGGCGCCGCACCACCGCTGCCCTTGCCGACCTTGGCCAGCACGGCTTCCGAGATCGAACCCGGCAGCGGCTTGGTCTTCTCCAGCTTGGAGACGATCGGCAGGATGATGAGGAAATGGGCGAAGTAATAGGCGGTCAGCACCTGGCTCAGGCGCACCCACGGTTCTTCGGCCGGCGCCCCACCGCACACGCCCAGTGCCAGCGCCACCGCCACGAACACCCAGAACAGGATGCGCGACAGCGGGCGATAGTTGTTGGACCGCACCGGCGAGGTGTCGAGCCACGGCAGCAGGAAGAGCAGCAGGATGGAGGCGAACATCGCGATCACGCCCCACAGCTTGGCCGGCACGCCCAGGAAGTCGGTCGTGAAGGCGCGCAGGATGGCGTAGAAGGGCCAGAAATACCATTCCGGCACGATGTGCGCAGGCGTCGAAAGCGGGTTGGCCGGGATATAGTTGTCCGGCTCGCCCAGACTGTTCGGCATGAAGAACACGAAGGCGGCAAAGACGATCAGGTAGATGCCGAGGCCCACGAAATCCTTCGCGGTGTAATAGGGGTGGAACGGCACCGTGTCGGCTTCCGACTTGACGTCGATTCCGGTCGGGTTGTTCGAGCCCGGGATGTGCAGCGCCCAGACGTGCAGGATGATCACCCCGAAGGTCACGAACGGCAGCAGATAATGCAGCGAGAAGAAGCGGTTCAGCGTGGCGTTGTCAGGCGAGAAGCCGCCCAGCAGCCAGGTCTGGATCGAAGTGCCGACCACCGGCAGCGCCGAAAAGAGCCCGGTGATGACCTGCGCGCCCCAGAAGCTCATCTGGCCCCACACCAGCACATAGCCCATGAACGCGGTGGCCATCATCAAGAGGAAAATGACAAGGCCGAGCATCCACAGCATCTCGCGCGGCGGCTTGTAGGAGCCGTAATAGAGGCCGCGGAAGATGTGGATGTAGACGACGCCGAAGAAGAAGCTGGCGCCGACCGCATGCATGTAGCGGATCATCCAGCCGCCATTCACGTCGCGCATGATGTGCTCGACGCTGTCGAACGCAACGCGGGTATCGGCGGCGAAGTGCATGGCCAGCACCACGCCGGTGATGATCTGGATCACCAGCGCCACGCCGGCGAGCACACCGAAGTTGTAGAAAGCGTTGAGGTTCTTGGGCGTCGGATAGCCCGGCCCCAGCGCGTTGTAGACGAAGCGCGGCAGCGGCAGGCGCTCGTCCATCCATTTGCCGACCGCGCTGGTCGGCTGATAATGCTTGGCCCAGGGAAAGCTCATCTCTTCTCTCCTCAGCCGATCGTCACCGCGGTGGGCGACGTGAAGTTGTAGGGGGGGACCTCGAGGTTCTTCGGCGCCGGGCCCTTCCGGATGCGCGCCGCGGTATCATAGTGCGAGCCGTGGCACGGGCAGAAATAGCCGCCGAAATCGCCCTTGGCCTCGCCGTCGGCCGCGCCCAGCGGCACGCAGCCCAGGTGGGTGCACACGCCCAGCGTGATCAGCCACTGTTCGTTGCCGGCCTTGGTCCGGTCTTCCAGCTTCTGCGGATCGCGCAAGGACGCGATATCCACCTTCTTGGCATCCGCGATTTCCTGCGGGGTCAGGTGGCGGGCGAAGATCGGCTTGCCGCGCCAGCTGGCCTTGATCGCCTGGCCGGGCTGCACCGCCGACAGGTCAAGATCGATGGAGGCCAGCGCCAGCACGTCGGCCGACGGGTTCATCTGGTTGACCAGCGACCAGGCCACCGGAACCACGCCGGCACCGGCAAAGGCAGCGGTCGCCACATAGAGGAAATCGCGGCGGCGCTCGCCACCGGGGGTCAGATCATCAGCAGTCGCCTGCCGTGCTTCGCTCGCCATCTCGTCCCTTCCGGATGCCAATTGAACGACGGGCAGGGTTGCCTCCTGCCTGCATGGTGCGCCCGGATAGACAAGCCGGGGGGCCAACGCAACGGACAAAACACCCCAGCGCCCCGGACATTTTGGCGCGGGCATTACATGCCGGTAAGGAATTTTACAGATAGGTGCGCACACTTCTGGGGCTTCCCGCCGCCGCTCAGCCGTTCTAAGGCGGCGCCATGATCGCGCTTGATGACCAGCAGCAGGCCGCCCAGGCCTGGTTCCGCCAGCTTCGCAACGACATCTGGGCGATGCTGGAGCAACTGGAAGACGAATCCACCCTTCCCGGCGATGCCGGCCGCTTCGAGAAGCAGGTGTGGAACCGCACCGATCATGGCGGCGGCGACGGCGGCGGCGGCGAGATGGGCGTGATGAAGGGCCGCCTGTTCGAGAAGGCCGGCGTCAACATCTCCACCGTATACGGCCAGTTCAACCCGGATTTCGCCAAGCAGATCAACGGCGCCGCCGAGGATCCGCGCTTCTTTGCGACCGGCATCAGCCTTGTTATCCACCCGGCCAACCCGCTGGTGCCGGCCGTCCACATGAACACGCGGATGCTGGTGACCACCAAGCGCTGGTTCGGCGGCGGCGTCGATCTGAACCCTGCCCTGCCCGATCCAGAGGAAACCGCAGCCTTCCACGCCGCGGTGAAGGCCACCTGCGACCGCCACAACCCGGACTATTATCCGGCCCACAGCAAGTGGGCGGAGGAGTATTTCTGGGTGCCCCACCGCAACCGCCATCGCGGCGTCGGCGGCATCTTCTACGACCATCTCGACAGCGGCGACTGGGCAGCAGACTTTGCCTACACCCAGGATGTCGGCCGCTGCTTCCTTGAAACCTATCCCAGGCTGGTGCGCGCCAAGATGCACCAGCAATTCAGCACCGAGCAGCGTGCCGCGCAGCTCCGGTATCGCGGCCTCTATGCCGAGTTCAACCTCGTCTATGACCGCGGCACCACCTTCGGGCTGAAGACCGGCGGCAACACCGATGCGATCCTGATGAGCCTGCCGCCGCTCGCCACCTGGGAGTGAGCTAGCCTCGCAGCTGGCGCCAGCACACCACGCTGGCTGCCGCCCCGGCGATGGCGACCATGGTACTGGCCGCGCCGCCCAACAGGGCCACCAGGAAGCGGCCAACGGCATCGGCACCCACCAGCGTGGCCAGCGCCGAGACCGCCGAACCGGCGATGCCGGCCAGCATCAGCACGCCGATGACGCCGAACATGGCGACCAGCAGGAACAGGAACAGTACGCCCTGCGCGCGCTCACTCAGCTGCCAGCCGCGGCGCAGCACCGCCATCGGGGCGCCGCCTTCCGTCACCATCAGCGTGCTGGCGAGGAAACCAAGCCGGGCATAGAGATAGAGGCCGGGCAGCAGCAGCAGCAGCAGGCCGAAGCCGACCGGCAACGACGCGAGCAGCAGCACGCCCAGATAGGGCAGCCACAGCGGCAGGGCGCGGGCAAAGGCTTCGCGCGGCGTGATGTCGGGCCGCAGCAGCAGCGCGGTGACCACCAGCTGCGCGAAATTGCCGGTGAGGAACGGCAGCACGATGTAGAAGAGGATCTGCTGGCCGCTCAACTCCGCGACCGTGGCGGGCAGCGGCGGCAGCAGGAGCTGCACCGCCACCGAGGGCAGCAGGGTGAAGGGCGCCGCCACGAAGAACAGGCGCGACAGATCCCCCAGCACGAGACTGGTCATGCCATCCCAGATGGCGGGAACCGAAAGCCCTTTCACCGCCCGGCCTGACGGCTCAGGCGGCCGGCTTCACGCCGGCCTCGGCCACCAGCGCCTGAAGTTCGCCGGCCTGGAACATCTCCATCATGATGTCGCTGCCGCCCACGAACTCGCCCTTCACATACAGCTGCGGGATGGTCGGCCAGTCGCTGTATTCCTTGATGCCCTGGCGGATTTCCTGGTCGGCCAGCACATCGACGCCTTCAAAGGCGACGTTCAGCCGCTCGAGGATGGCAACGGCGGTGGAGGAAAAGCCGCACTGCGGGAAATAGGGCGTGCCCTTCATGAACAGCACGACATCGTTGCTGTTGACGAGGGCAGCGATGCGGTCATGCACGGGGTTGGTCATCGGAGGGTGGTCCTTCAAGTCTGCGCCATCAGCTGGCGCGCGTGGTGAGTTTCAGGGCGTGCAGCGCACCCCCCATGCGCCCGCCCAGCGCATTATACACAAGCCGCTGCTGCGCAACACGGTTCAGCCCGGCAAATTGCGGCGCTGTCACGATGGCGGCATAATGATCGCCATCGCCGGCCAGATCGCTGATCTCCACGGTGGCGCCGGGCAGCGCCGCCAGGATTGCGGCCTCGATCTCGGCAGCGGCCATCGGCATCAGGCTTCCTCCCCCGCCACCTGGGCTTCGGCCTGGGCCAGCTTCTCGGCCAGCATCGCCTTCAGATCGGCCTCGCCGACACCCAGGCTCTTCAGGTCGCCCAGCAGCTTGGCGATGATGTCGGCATCGCCCGGCACCTCGAGGTCGGAGAGCAGCACCGATTTCGCATAATCCTCGGCCGCCGCGCCCGACTTGCCGAGCTTTTCCGCCGCCCACAGGCCGATGAGCTTGCCGCGCCGGGCCAGGATGCGAAAGCGCAGATCGTTGTCGTGGGCGAACTTGGCTTCGAACGCCTTCTCGCGGTTGTCGAACGTGGTCATGGCGCCTGCCTTTCGCGATTGAGCCGAACCCGTTCCAGATAGGGGAGCCGGGGCCGCGGTTCAATCGTTGAACGGGCGATGATTGAAAGGGCTGACCATTGCCGCTATGGCCACTCCCCCGCGCCGCCGGGCCGTGCTAGCCTGATTGCCCGTGCCCGAACAGCTTCAAGAGCGCCGTCCAGGAGGACCGCATGACCCGCCGCCGCCAGATTTATGAAGGCAAGGCCAAGATATTGTATGAAGGGCCGGAACCCGGCACCCTGATTCAGTATTTCAAGGACGATGCCACCGCCTTCAACGCCCAGAAGAAGGGCACGATCAGCGGCAAGGGCGTGCTCAACAACCGCATTTCCGAGCATGTCTTCACCCTGCTCTCCACCATCGGCATCCCAACCCACTTCATCCGCCGCCTCAACATGCGCGAGCAGCTGGTGCGGCAGGTGGAGATCATCCCGATCGAGGTGGTGGTCAGGAACGTGGCGGCCGGCAGCATCTCCAAGCGGCTGGGCATCGAGGAAGGCACGATGCTGCCGCGCACCATCCTCGAATATTACTACAAGGACGATTCGCTGGGCGATCCGATGGTGGCCGACGAGCATATCGCCGCCTTCGGCTGGGCCAGCCAGGAAGAGATGCACGACATCGCCGACATGGCGATCCGCGTGAACGATTTCCTCGCCGGCATGTTCGCCGGGGTCGGCATCCGGCTGGTGGACTTCAAGCTGGAGTTCGGCCGGCTGTTCGACGGCGACTACAGCCGCGTGATCCTGGCCGACGAGATCAGCCCCGATGGCTGCCGGCTGTGGGACATGAAGACCGGCAACAAGCTCGACAAGGACCGGTTCCGCCGCGATCTGGGCGGCGAGGCCGAGGCCTATCAGGAAGTCGCCCGCCGGCTCGGCCTCTTGAGCGACGACGAAGCCGCCGTGCTCGATCTCGAAGAGCATCGCAAGGCCAGGGGTCAGGCCCAGGCCAAGGACGCTGCCAAGGACGCGGACAAGCCCGCTAGCTGACCGGCGCCAGCTTGCCGCTGGTCCAGTCGACAGGGTCGATCCGCGGCACCAGGATCGCGAACTGCAGCGTGCCCAGTATCACGATGGCCGCGGTCAGCCAGAAGGCGGGCTGATAGCCGGCGGCATCGACGATGATGCCGGTGATCACCGGGCCGATCACGCCGGCGAGGTTGCCAAGGCTAGTCTGCGCCCCCACCCAGCGCCCGGCCGAGGCCGGCCCGGCCATCGTCTGACCCATCACGAACAGGAGATTGGGGACCGGGCCATAGCCGAAACCGGTGATGGCAATCAGCGTCACCAGCGTTGGCCAGTCGTTGACATCGGGCAGCAGCACGAGGCCCAGAACACAGAAGCCCATCCCGAAGAACAGCATGCCACGCCGCCAGCGAGAACCATCCCCGCCCTTCCGGATGGCGCGATCAATGGCCCAGGCGCCAATGGTGCCGCCCAGGATCTGCGCCACATAGAAGGCGGAGGTGAGAAGGCTCATGTCGATGATGTTGAAGCCCTTCACCTTGACCAGCCACAGCGGCAGCCAGGCGACGATGAAATAGAGCGGGAAGGTCCCCGACATGTGCAGCAGCGAGGTCGACCAGAAGGTGCCCCGGCGCAAGACGTCGGCAATCGGGGCGGCAGGACCGAGGGAGGGCTGCCCCTTCCCCTCGCCTTCCTCAATTCCGGCGCGGGCCAGCCACCACGGCACCAGCCACACCAGCGTGACCGCGCCGAAGATGATGAACATCTCGCGCCAGCCCCAGATCTCCATGAGCGCACCGCCGACCAGCGTACCGATCAGCGGCCCCACGGCGAGCCCGCCCGACAACGAGATGTTGGCCAGCGTGCGCCCGCCTTCGGGCACCCGGGCGATCAGCTTGGAGCCGCAGGGAAAGGCCACCCCCTCGCCCAGCCCCATCAGCAGGCGCAGCAGCATCAGCGCGGTGACCCCGCCCGCCAGCCCCGTGCCCACGAAGCCCATGGCGATGGTGGCGCTGGCCCAGATCGTCACGCCCAGTGCCATCAGCAGCCGCACGCTCACCCGGTCGGCAAGCCAGCCGGCCAGCGCCAGGGCCGGCATGTAGGTCCAGTAGAAGCTGGAGACGATGACGCCATACCGCTCGTTGCTGAGACCGAATTCGTCCTTGATCAGCGGCGCCGCCACCGACACTGCCCCGCGATCGATGTAGTTGAGCGCAACCGCGACCCCGATCAGGATGATGGCCCAGCGCAGCGGTGCGGATATCATGCAGTTCTCCCCTGCCCCACTTGGCCGGGCAAGGCAGGGATCGTCAACCGGCGTATGGCGCGCACGGGTTTGCCCGGCCTATGGCGACCGCATGGACATCAGGCGGCTCGACCCTGAAACCGACTTCGGGCTGCTGCCCGACCTGGCGCAGATCCTCGCCGATTGCGTCGCCGGCGGCGCCTCCATCGGCTTCATGGCGGGCTTCTCGCACGGCGATGCGATGGCCTGGTGGCAGGCGCGAATCGCCGCGGTGGCCAGCGGCGAATTGATCGTGCTGGTGGCGCTGGAGGGCGGCAGGCCTCTCGGCACCGTCAGCCTGGTGCCGGCCACCATGCCCAACCAGCCGCACCGCGCCGACGTTGCCAAGATGATGGTGGCGCCAGGATCGCAAGGGCGGGGCGTGGGCATGGCGCTGCTGCGGGCCGTCGAAGCGCTGGCCCACAGCCGGGCCCGCACCACGCTTGTGCTGGACACGATCAGCGGCTCGGCAGCGGCGCGGCTTTATGAACGCGGCGGCTGGGAAAAAGTGGGCGAGATTCCGGCCTATGCGCTGATGCCCGACGGCACAATGGCGCCCACCACCTACTACACGAAGCGGCTGGGCTGATCAGCTCTTCAGGATGATCAGCGCCGCGATACCGCCGAAGGTGACCAGCGCGGCGGTGAGCGGCCAGAACAGGCCGGGCTGGCTCTTCTGCACCTTCGCGCGGACCTCCGGCCTTGGCGGCGGCGGGGGTGGCGGCGGCGCTGGCGCGGCCACGAACAGATCAGGCGCCGGCGGGGGTGGCGGCGGTGGC
>NZ_WMHO01000010.1 GCF_010994245.1 Sandarakinorhabdus rubra | reverse complement strand
GTCGAGCCGCCAGGCGGGCGTCTCGCTTGCCAGCCGACGCGCGCGCTCGTCCGCCGACAGGTGGCGGCAGGTGCCGGGATAGGCCGGCCCCTCCGGGCCATGCGGCGCCGCGACGGCCGCTGCAATGTCTGCCCGCGTGCAGAAGCAGGGATAGGCCACGCCCAGGGCCACCAACTGGTCGAGCGCAGCGCGGTAAACTGCCGTGCGCTCCGACTGGCGCCACACCGGCCCATCCCAGTCCAGCCCCAGCCAGGCGAGATCTTCGAGGATCGCCGCCTCAAATTCGGGGCGGCAGCGAGTGGTGTCGATATCCTCGATCCTCAGGATGAAGCGGCCACCGTTCGCACGCGCCAGACGCCAGGCTGTGACGGCCGAAAAGGCGTGGCCGCGGTGCAACAGGCCCGTGGGGGACGGCGCAAAGCGGGTGACGGGTGCGGCGATGTTATCCACATTATCCACAACGAAATCCGGTGTTGTCATTGGCCCGACATACAATCCGTTGTAAACGGAGATCATTCACGGTGTGGCCGCTCGCTTCGCGGCCCTGGGGCCAAAACCCTGGTGCGACTGGGCCCGTGGAACTGGCAGCCGCTCCCCTGTTGCGGGAGGGCAAGGGATGCTGACGACGGAGCTGATCGAGACCAAGTTCTTGACAGCGCGCGAACTGGTTTCGCCCGAAGCCTGCCCGGCGCTGGTACTGAACGCCGATTTCACCCCGCTCTCCTATTATCCCCTGTCGCTGTGGTCGTGGCAGACGGCGGTGAAGGCCGCCTTCCTCGAACGCGTCGACATCATCGCCGAATATGACCGCGAGATCGCCTCGCCGTCGATGCGGATGAAGCTGCCTTCGGTGATCGCGCTCCGGCAATATGTGCGCCCGGCCAGCCACCCGGCCTTCACCCGCTTCAACCTGTTCCTGCGCGATCGCTTCACCTGCCAGTATTGCAGCGTGCCGGGCGGCGAGCTGACCTTCGATCATGTCATCCCGCGGGCCTATGGCGGGCGCACGACGTGGGAGAATGTCACCACCGCCTGCGCGCCGTGCAACCTGAAGAAGGGCGGCCGCACCCCGGCGGAGGCGCATATGCAGCTGATCAGCCGGCCGGAACAGCCCTCCACCCACCAGTTGCAGGCCAACGGCCGCGCTTTCCCGCCGCATTACTGCCACGAGACCTGGCGCGACTATCTCTATTGGGACGTCGAGCTTCAGGCCTGAGGCGGCCGCCGAAACTGCTGCCGGGCCATCAGGCTGCGCTGCACCACGGTCAAGGCGCACAGGCCGGCATAGACCAGTGCAATGGTGGCAAACTGCTGTGGCCACAGGCACATGGCGATGAAGCAGGCGATGGTTTCGGTGCCCTCGGCAAGGCCGGTGGAATAGAAGAAGCTCTTTCGCCCATGCGCTGTCGTCTCCTCGCCGCGCCGGGCGGCGATGGCGGCAAAGGCGAGGAAGCTGACCCCGGTAAGGGTGAAGCTGGCCACCAGCAGCAGTGCTGGCACCAGGTTGGCCGGCGCGGCCAGCCCGAAGGCCAGCGGCACGGCGGTGTAGACCACGAAGTCCGACACGATGTCGAGATAGCCACCGAAATCGCTGGGGCCGTTGGCGCGGGCGACCGCGCCATCCAGCCCGTCGGCCAGCCGGTTGAGCAGGATGAGCGCCAGCGCCAGGCCGTGCTGGCCATGGAAGATGGCAACGGCCGCACCCAGCCCGGGCAGCAGGGCCAGCAGGGTGACGGCATTGGCACTGATACCGGTGCGCGCCACGGCCCGGCCCACGGCATTCAGTGGCGGATCGATCAACGGGCGCAGCCTTGCGTCGAACATCAGCTGGCCGGGGTCACAAGGCCGATCATGGCGCCGGTCATCAGCGTCGCCATGTTGCCGGCCAGCCAGCTTTTCATGCCCAGCCCGGCGACATCGGCCCGCCGCTCCGGCGCCAGCGTGCCGATGGTCGAGATGATCAGGCCGACACTGGCGAGATTGGCCACCCCGCACAGCGCATAGGTGACGATCAGCAGGCTGCGCGGCGCGAGTGTGCCGGGGGCAAGCGCCGCCAGATCGAGATAGGCGACATATTCGTTCAGGATGGCCTTGGTGCCCATCAGCGCGCCGGCCGCACCAGCCTCTTCCCACGGCACGCCGATGCCCCACATGGCGGGTGCAAACAGCCAGCCCATGACGCGCCTCAATGTGAGCGGCGCATCGGCCACCGGGCCAATGAGCGCCAGCAGCTGATCGGCCAGGTTCACCAATGCGAACAGGGTGATGATGATGCCGATCACCGCCAGCATCAGCTGCACCCCCTCCATGGCGCCGCGCACCACGGCATCCATGGCGCCGTCATAGGCAAGATCAGGCTCCACGGCCGCCGTGTCGGCGGCACCATCAGTCGGCACCATCAGCCGCGCCAGCAGCAGGGCGGCCGGCAGTGAGACGAGGGAGGCGACGATCATGTGCCCCACCGCATCGGGCAGCACCGCGCGCAGCGTGGTGGCATAGAGCACCAGGATGGCGCCCGAGATGGTCGCCATGATGAGGGTCATCGTCATGAACAGATCGGCCCGGCTCATCCGTGCCAGCCAGGCGCGCAGCACCAGCGGGGTTTCGACAACGCCCAGGAACATGGTCGCCCCGCCCGCGAGGCCGACAACGCCCGACACGCCCAGCGAGCGTCGCAGCGCCCAGGCCAGAGCGCGCACGGCGGCGCGCAGCACGCCCCAGTGCCATAGCAGCGCCGACAGGGCGGAAAACACGATGATCAGAGGCAGGATCTGGAAGGCGATGACCAAGGGCGGCTGCGCGCCCGGCTTCAGCACGAAGGGCAGCGCCGCCCCGCCCAGATAGCCGAACATGTAGGAGGAGCCGGCGAGCGTGGCGGTTTCGACCGCGCTGATCGCCCGGTTGATCTGGCCAACGGCGGCCCACAGCAGCGGCACCTGCGTGGCGATGGCGGCGATACCCAGCTGCAGCCCCAGCGCGCCGGCCAGCCAGCGCCAGCCGGGGCGCCGCGCCCGGTCTTCCGAAAGCGCGAAGGCCAGCGCCAGGATGGCGGCAATGCCGATCAGCCCCTGAAACTGGGCCATCAGCCGCGTCGCCAGGCGTGATAGCGGCCCACCCACTGCAGCAGCCGTTCGGGGGCATGGCGCTTCTTCCACACCCCGGCGGCGAACTTGTTGGCTTCGGCCATGGTGGGATAGGCGTGGACGGTGCCGAGGATCTTGTTGAGCCCCAGGCCATGCTTCATCGCCAGCACATATTCGGCGATGATCTCGCCGGCATGCTCGCCAACGATGGTGACGCCAAGGATCCGGTCCTTGCCCGGCGGGGTGATCAGCTTGACGAACCCGGCGGTGGCGCTGTCGGCAATGGCGCGATCGAGCTCGTGCAGCGGATAGAGGGTCACTTCATGCGGGATGCCGGCGGCCCTGGCCTCGGCCTCGTTGAGGCCGACGCGCGCCACTTCCGGATCCACGAACGTCACATGCGGGATGACGCGATAATCGGCCTTGAAGCGCTTGAGGTCCCCGAACAGCGCGTTGACGCTGGCATACCAGGCCTGGTGCGCGGCGACGTGGGTGAACTGGTAGGGCCCGGCCACGTCGCCGGCGGCATAGATGTTGGGGTGCAGCGTCGCGAGATATTCATCGGTCACCACGGTGCGGCCGGTCTCGATGCCCAGGTTCTCCAGACCATAGCCCGACAGCCGCGCCTTGCGCCCCACCGCCACGATCAGCGCATCGAAGGGCACGGCGCGCTCCACGCCGCCCGCCGCCACGATCAGCTGCCCGGCCTCGACCCGCACCGCAGCATGGCCGGTGAGCACGGTGACGCCCGAGGCCTCCAGCGACGCGCGCACCAGGTCTGACACGTCGGCGTCCTCACGCGGCAGCAGTGCCGCGCCCATCTCCACCTGGGTGACGGCAGCACCCAGCCGGGCAAAGGCCTGCGCCAGTTCGCAGCCGATGGGGCCGCCGCCCAGCACCGCGATGCGGCCGGGCAGATGGTCCATCTGGGCCAGCCGCTCCCACATGGTATCGCTGGTCAGATAGCCGCTGTCGGCCAGCCCAGGCAAATCGGGCACGATCGGCGCGGCGCCGGCGGCGATGATGATGCTGCGGGTGGTCAGCCGCCGGCTGCTGCCATCATGGCCGGCGATCTCCACCGTCCACGGGTCGATGATGCGGGCATGGCCCTGGACCACGTCCACGCCCAGCCCGCTGTAGCGCTCCACGCTGTCGTTGGGGGCGATGGCGGCGATGGCGGCCTCCACCCGGGCCATCAGGCTGCGGAAATCAAACTGGGGCTCGGCTGCGTGCAGGCCATAGGCCCTGGCGCCGCGCATCATGTGGGCGGCGCGGGCCGACTTGATCAGCGCCTTTGACGGCACGCAGCCATAGTTGAGGCAGTCGCCGCCCATCTTGCCGGCCTCGACCAGCGTCACCTTCGCGCGCACCGTCGCGCCGATCAGCGAGGAGACCAGCCCGGCCGCGCCGGCGCCGATCACCACCATGTTGCGGTCGAAACGCTTCGGCCTTGTCCAGCGGGCCTGCACCCGGCGGCGTTTCAGCCGCGCCATCAGCCAGCGGCCCAGCCACGGCAGCAGGCCAAGCGCGGCGAACGAGGCGATCAGCCCCGGCGAGGCGACATCGGCAAGCCTGTCGATCGCGGCCAGTTGGGTGCCGGCGTTCACATAGACGATGGTGCCCAGCAGCATGCCGACCTGGCTGACGCCATAGAAGGTGAGGGTGCGGATGGGCGTCAGGCCCATCAACAGGTTGACGAGGAAGAAGGGGAAGATCGGCACCAGCCGCAGCGAGAACAGGTAGAAGGCCCCGTCGCGCTCGATCCCTTCGTTGATGGCGCGCAGCCGCGTGCCGAAGCGGCCCTGCACCCAGTCGCGCAGCAGGTGGCGGGAGGCGAGGAAGGCCAGCGTGGCGCCGATGGAGGAGGCGAAGGAGACGATGATGGTGCCCGCCAGCAGCCCGAACAGTGCGCCGCCGGCCAGGGTGAGGATGGCCGCACCGGGCAGCGACAGCGCGGTGACCGCAACATAGGCTGCCATGTAGGCCGCGATCACTAGCGCCGGCCGCTCGGCAGACAGCGCCGCCAGTTCGGCCTGCCGGGCCTTGAGCGTCGCAAGGCTCAGATATTGGCCGAGATCGAAGGCCACGAAGGCAAGGGCGGCGCCCAGCAGCAGGAGGAGGATGGCAAGGCGCTTCACGGACCAGCACCTTCACCGCAAAGGCGCTGCAACGCAACAGGCCGTGGCCAGTGCCCGTCAGAAGCGGGTGGAAACGCCAAGATAAGCGACAAGGCCGGGGGTTGCGGCATTCAGCCCGACATTGGCGCCGACGTCTATCTGCAGGGTTGGCCGCGCCAGCCAGGCCAGCGACACGTCATAGCTGTACTGGCTTACAGTGCCGGACGGATCGAAATTCTGGCTGGTCCAGATCTCGTTGTAGAGGGTGAAGGCGCCGATCTGCCTGGCGAGGTTCACGAGGCCGGTGAAGCCGGCATGGCGCCCCTGCCCATCAAAATCGGCCAGCACATCAAGCTGCGGCCCCAGCGTCACCGTCCAGCCGCCGGGCACACTGATGTTGACCGGCGCGGCGATGCCGCCTTCCACCTTGCCGTTGCCGATACCTGCCCGCGCGGTCGGCAGCTTGACGAAGGGCAGTAGCGAAAGCTGGAAGGCGCCGTCTGCCGCCGTCAGCCGCTGCTTGAAGCGCAGCGTGACATCGCCGATGCCCGACTGGGTGGCGATGGTCCCGGCGGCGTCGCGGCTGCGCAGCCGTGTGAACGGCACCCAGTTCAGTTGGAGGTCGCTGCTGCCAGTCAGGCCATATTTGACGGTCGGGTTGGTGAACAGGAACTGGTCGGTGCGGGTGCCGCCTGCCGTGCTGGTCAGCCAGCTGAAGCCATCTGTCTCGATCTGCACCAGCCCCTTGGGCACGGTGCAGGCAAAGTTCGACTTGGTCGGCCGGTCGGTACAGATCGGCGCCGCGGCCGTGGAAGCGGTGGGCACCTCAACCTGCGCGGCGGCCGGCGCGGCGATGAAGGTGAGGAGCAGCAGAACACGCATCGGAAATGGCCTTTCAGACCAGGAACGGAGAGAGCCGCAGCGACCCGACGCCGGCCCCGGACCACCCAGCAGCAGCGCCTGGCTGCAACGCTGGATGGCTAACGCGAATTGCAGCGGTGGAGAAGGCAGGATGGCCTCTCACCAATTCGGCCATCGCGGCCTGCCAACGGATGATCGCCAGTCGCCCCCACCCGATGCGCCTCCCCGGCGATCAGGCCAGCATGCAGCAAGGTCATCAACCCGATACTCTGACGTGATTTCACAAGCAGGCCATCTGCGCCGATACCGTGACGGTTGCCACGATGTCCCAATGAGGAGCTTGTCATGCGCCGTTCCCACATCCTTGCTTCCCTCGCCGCTGCCCTGGTCGTCATGGGCTCGGCGCACGCCCAGCCAGCGCCGGCACCATCCCCGGTCACCACGCCCGTGCCCAATGCCGACGGCGTGATTCAGCTGCACAGCGCCAACGACTTCGACACAACGCTGGCCCGGCTGAAGGCCGATGTGGCGGCCAAGGGCATCCGCTTCTTCGATGCCATCGATCAGACCGGTCTGGGTGATGGCGCCGGCCTCAAGATCAGGCGTTCGACCCTGGTGCTGTTCGGCAATCCGCCGCTGGGCGTCCAGTTCCTGCAGGCCAACCCCTATGCCGGACTCGACTGGCCGGTGCGCATGCTGGTGCTCGAGGATGCCCAGGGCGACGTGTGGCTGGCCTGGACCGACTTCAATCACATCGCCCGTCGCTACCGGATCACCAACCGTGATGCTCAGTTCAAGATGGCCAGCGAGGTTGCCGCCTCCATTGCGGCAGCTGCCGCCACCAGGTGACGGCCATGCTTGCCAGCGCCATTGCGTTGCTGGCCGCCGCGCTGATGGGCCTTGCCATCCAGCGCGGCGCCACCTGCATGGTGGCCGCCGTGGCGGAACTGGTGGAGCAGCACAAGGCTGGCCGCGCCCTGGCGCTCGCAGAGGCGGCACTGTGGGTGGGCGGCCTGGTCATCCTCGCCAGGATGGCGGGCTGGCTTCCGGATGTTCCTGCCGGCCATGCCGCGTCCTGGCAGGCGTTTGCCGGGGGCGTCGCACTGGGCCTTGGCGCCTGGCTCAACGCGGCCTGCATGTTCGGCACCATTGCCCGTATCGGATCGGGTCAATGGGCCTGGCTGGCAACGCCGATCGGCTATTATCTTGCCTGCCTGGCCGTCCCGAATGTGCCAACCGGCCCGGCCGATATGCCGCCGGCTCTCAGCAGCCTGTTGCCGCTGGTGATCGGCTTTGCCGCGCTTCTGTCGTGGCGGCTGGTCCAGGCGCAGCGCGCGCCCAGCGTGGCCGCCTGGCTCTGGCATCCGCACCGCGCCACCCTGCTGATCGCCGTGACCTTTGTCATCACGATGCTCACGGTTGGCGCCTGGGCCTATACCGATGCGCTCACCGCCCTCGCGCGCGCCATGAATGCGCAGCTGGGTCTGCGCGGCGTGATGGTAATGGCGCTGCTGGGCGGGGCGATCGGCGGCGGCTGGCTGGCCCGCTCGCTGCGCCCGATCCCGGTCCGCGCCATCGATCTTGTGCGCTGCCTTGCCGGTGGCGGCCTGATGGGCGTGGGCGCCGTGCTGGTGCCCGGCGGCAATGATGGCCTGATCATGGTGGGCCTGCCGCTGCTGCAGGCGCAGGCGTGGGTGGCGGTGCCGGCCATGGCCGCAACGATCGCCCTGGCCATCTGGGCCGCGCAGCAGTGGCCGCTGGCAAATCGCGTTGCGAAATCGTAAACTGGAAAGGTCGGTTGGGGGAGAACGCCGATGGAGATGCAGCAGGTCAGGTACTTTGTTGCGCTGTCCCAGACACTCAATTTCACCCGCGCTGCCGAACAGTGCAATGTCAGCCAGCCGGCCTTGACCCGCGCCATCCAGCAGCTTGAGCATGAACTGGGCGGGCCCCTGTTCCACCGCGAGCGCGGCAACACCCACCTGTCCGAACTGGGCCGCATGATGCTGCCGTATCTGGAGACGGTGAACGCCTCTGCCTGCGCCGCCAGGGAGGCAGCCCGTTCGGCCCGCCGCCTCGAACAGGGCTCGCTGACCCTGGGTGCCATGTGCACCATCGGGCCGCAGCTTGTCGCCCGATTGCTGGTGCAGTTCCAGGCCGCGCATCCTGATGTCGAGATCAACGTGATCGACGGCGAGGCTAGCGCCATGCTGGAGCGGCTGGAGAGGGGCGACCTTCATATCGGGATCGTCGGGATGCCCGGCGAGCTGCCCGACAGCTTCCACCAGTTGCCGGTGTTCACGGAACGCTTTGTCATCGTCATTCCGCGCGGCCACCCCTGGGCCGAACGCAATGCCGTGCGTGTCGCCGATCTGAATGGCGAGCCTTATGTCGGCCGCAGCAATTGCGAAGTGTTCCAGATGGTGACCGAGGATTTCGCCCGGCGCGGCGTCACCACGCGCAAGGTGTTCAGCTCACCGCGCGACGAATGGGTGCAGAACATGATCAAGGCCGGGCTGGGCTTCGGCTTCTTCCCGGAATATTCGGTGACCGATCCGGATCTGGTGGTGCGGCCGCTGATCGAACCGGGCTATTCGCGGACCATCTATCTGGCCACGGTGCGCGGTCGGCCGCATTCACCCGCGGTCGGCGCCTTCGTGCGCGAAGCCCGGCGCTATGCCTGGCCATTGCTGTCGTCGGACGCCTCGCAGGACTGACAGTCAGCAGCACCCTCCACCAGCAGATCGTGGCACTGGGCGAGGGCATCAAGCGCACGCGCGAAACCGGCGTGGAGCGCCGTCTGCATCAGCACCTCGAGGATTTCGGACTTGTGCCAGCCCAGTTGGAGGGCCGCAGACACGTTGCTGCGCAGCTGGGCGATCGAGGCACCGAGTGCAGCCTGCGCGGCAACGGCGGCAAGCGCCCGATCCTTCAGCGGCAAGCCGGGCCGCGCCAGGATTTCGCCATAGCCAAAGCCGATGGCAATGCGGACAAAGTCGGGCGCCAGTTCGGCAACCCGGTTGTGGCGGGCATCAAGGCCAGCGCCAATCCGGTTCAGGACATCCAGTCCCGTGCGGTAACTGTCGCTCACATCATGTTCCTGGCTGACAGAAGGGCGGCGCAGTGACGGCCGCCATGGCCATCACTGCGCCGCCCCTTCCTGGCTGAGATCAATCCCGGGCCTTGACGTCGGCGGACAACAGCACCGCGGGCACCCTGCCGGTGTTTTTCCACCAGTGGGAGATGCCATCGGATTCGCTGGAAACCTCACCAGCCTTGTGGACGATCCCGACAGCGCAGCTGCTGCGATACTCGGTCACCTCACCACTCACGGTGATGATCAGGGCGGGGCGGCCCACATGGCTGTGCAGGGGCACGATGCCGCCGGGCTGCACGACCAGCCTGCGCAACCGCAGGTCTCGGTTGTTGACCTCGATCTCCTTCTGCAGGTCAACCGATCCGATCAGATCGTCCGTCACCATGGCCGGTGCCATGGGCGCGCCAGGCAGCGGGTTGGCGATGGTCTGTCCGGCCGGGCAGCTGCCTGCCAGAGCCGGTGTGCCAGCCAGGATGGCTGCACTGGTGGCCAGGATCGCGGCCAGGGGAATGTTACGGGTCATCATCTCTTCCTTTGTTCCGATTGAAACCGGTGTCACGGATCGAAGGCGACGCTGGAGCCTGGTTTCGGGGGACGGGTTAGGCCGGAACGAGCCCGCTCTCCGTGACAGGCTGATTCCTACTGCCGATCTGGCCACGGCTACATTCGATTGTCGGCATGAACTCCATGCGTGAACGGCATTTCAGCAGGCAGGCCCGGCCCCGCATCCTTGCGTCAACATCCCGCAAGGAGAATCCGCATGAACATTCAGCCGCTCGCCCACCATGGCGCTGCCCGGCCACTGGCCGGCCGGGTCGCCCTTGTCACCGGGTCAACCAGCGGCATCGGCCTTGGCATCGCCCGCGCGCTGGCCGGGGCCGGCGCGCACATCGTCCTCAATGGCCTGGGTGATCCGGCCGAGATCGAGGCCACTCGCGCCGACCTCGCGGCCGACGCCGGGGTCGAGGTGGCCTATGATGGCGCCAATCTGATCGATCCCGCCGGTGCCGTCATGATGGTCGGCAATGCCCTCGCCCGCTTCGGCCGGCTCGACATCCTGGTCAACAACGCCGGCATCCAGTTCGTCAGCCCGATCGAAGACTTCCCCGCCGAGCGCTGGGACGCGATCATTGCCCTCAACCTGTCGTCGGCGTTCCACGCCATCCGCACCGCCTTTGGCCCCATGAAGGCGGCTGGCTGGGGCCGCATCATCAACGTGGCCTCCGCCCATGGTCTTGTCGCCTCGCCGTTCAAGAGCGCCTATGTGGCGGCCAAGCATGGCATTGTTGGGCTCACCAAGACGGTGGCTCTGGAAGGCGCCCGCTTCGGCATCACCTGCAATGCGATCTGCCCTGGCTATGTTTGGACGCCGCTGGTCGAAGGCCAGATAGAAGACACCGCCCGCGCCCGCGGCATCAGCCGCGAGGCAGTGATCGAGACTGTGCTGCTGGCCGCCCAGCCGAGCAAGAAATTCGCCACCGTAGAGGAACTCGGCGCCCTGGCTGTGTTCCTGGCCACCGACGCCGGCGCCTCCATCACCGGTACAGCCTTGCCGGTTGATGGAGGCTGGGTGGCGCAATGAAACCGCGCATCGTCATTGTCGGCGCCGGCTTCGGGGGTCTTGCGGCCGCGCAAGGCCTAGCGCGCGCCGATGTCGACATCACACTGATCGATGGCCGCAACCATCATCTGTTCCAGCCCCTGCTCTATCAGGTGGCAACCGCCGGCCTGTCACCGGCCGACATCGCGGCACCGATCCGCGCCATCCTGCGTGATCAGGCCAATGTGCGGGTCGTGCTGGCTTGGGTGGTCGGCGTCGATCGTGCCGGCCGACGCGTGCAGCTCGCCGATGGCCGGCATGTCGCCTACGACCGGCTGATCATCGCCACCGGCGCCCAGCACAGCTATCTCGGCAATGATGACTGGGCCAGCCGGGCACCCGGCATCAAGTCCATCGATGATGCCACCGCCGTGCGCCGCAAGGTGTTGCTGGCGCTGGAGCAGGCCGAGACCGAAACCGATCCTGATGTGCGCCATGCCCTGCTCACCTTCGCGGTGATCGGCGGCGGCCCCACCGGTGTGGAGATGGCCGGCGCCATTGCCGAACTCACACGCCGCTCGGTCTCGCGCGACTTCCGTTCCATCACGCCCCAGTGCAGCCGGGTCCTGCTCGTCGAAGCCGGCCCGCGGCTGCTCAACAGCTTCACCGAGGCCATGGCCGAAAAGGCGCTGGCCGCGATCAGAGCGCTGGGTGTCACCGTGCTGCTCGGCAAGAAGGTCGAAGCCATCAGCGATCGTTTCGTCGATGTTGGCGGCATCCGTATCCCGTGCCGCACCGTGATCTGGGCGGCTGGGGTCGAGGCCTCGCCGGCAGCGGCCTGGCTGGAGGCGCCCGCCGATGCCGCCGGGCGGGTGCTAGTGCGGGACGATCTCACCCTTCCAGGCCATCCCGAAATCCAGGTGATTGGCGACACCGCCGCGCTGGCTGATGGCACCGCCCTGCCCGGCATTGCGCCGGTGGCCAAGCAGCAGGGCAGGCACGCGGCCCGCACGATCGTCACCGGCAAGGCCATGCCCTTCCGCTATCGCGACCGCGGCAAGCTGGCCACCATCGGTCGCCATCAGGCGGTGATCGAGTATGGCCGGCTGCGCCTCTCCGGCCCGCTGGCCTGGCTGCTGTGGTGCACGGCCCACATCTATTTCCTCGTAGGCTTCCGCAACCGCCTCGAAGTCGGGATCCGCTGGCTGTGGAGCTATCTCACCTTCGACCGCAGCGCCCGGCTCATCACCGGCGCAACGACCCAGATCCAGGGAGACAGACCATGACCACGACGATCCACGACGAGCTTCGCCAGCTTGGCCAGCAGGTGCTGGTGCTGCAGGGGGGCGGTGCGCTTGGCGCCTACCAGGTGGGCGTCTACCAGGCCCTGCACGAGCATGGCATCGAGCCGGACTGGGTGATCGGCACCTCGATCGGCGCCATCAATGCCGCCATCATCGCCGGCAGCCCGCTGCATGAGCGCATGGACCGGCTGCGCGAGTTCTGGCGCCGGGTCGAGCATGGCCAGTTATTCGACCGGATGCTGCCAGCCCAGTTCGCTGGCCCGTGGCGCAACATGGCGACCATCACCCAGGGCCTGCCCGGCTTCTTCATGCCGAACCCGATGGCCTTCATGAGTCCCCACATGCCGCTGGGGGCGGAACGGGCCGGCTATTATTCGGTCAATCCCCTGCGACGGACGCTGGGCGATCTTGTCGACTTCTCGGCCATCAACGGCGGTCCCATGCGGCTCACGGTCGGCGCGACGCGCGTGGCCACCAGCGAGATGGTCTATTTCGACAGTCGCGACATGGCGCTCGAACTCGATCACGTCATGGCCTCCGGCGCCTTGCCGCCGGCCTTCCCGGCGGTGCGCATCGATGGCGAACTCTATTGGGATGGCGGCATTCTTTCGAACACGCCGGTCGAGGTGGTGTTCGACGACAATCCGCGCCGCAACTCGATGGTCTATGCCGTCCACATCTGGAACCCGCACGGCCCCGAACCCCAGTCGATCTGGGACGTGATGAACCGCCAGAAGGACGTGCAATACTCCAGCCGCGCGAGCACCCACATCAAGCGGCAGCGCCAGTTGCACCAGCTGCGCCACATCATCACCGAACTCGCTGCCCTGGTGCCGCCGGAGCAGCGCCAGAGCCCCGAGGTCGCCCATCTTGCCGCCTATGGCTGCGCCACCCGCATGCACGTGATCCGTCTGCTGGCCCCAACGCTGGCCAACGAGGATCACAGCAAGGACATCGACTTCAGTGCCGCCGGAATCAGCGCCCGCTGGGAGGCCGGCTATGCCGACACCATGCACACGCTGGAATCGGCGCCATGGCGCGAGCCGGTCGATCCACTGGAAGGCTTTGTCCTCCACGAGGCCATGGGCGGCCACATGATCACCACGCCGGCGGCAGGGTAACAGGACTGCATCGACATGATGCGCTCTGGGCAGCGGACGGCGCGGGCGCCTGGCGCGATGATGCTGAAGCACCGCCCCCGGTGCCAGATCCGAAGAATGAAAGGACCCGAAATGAAGACCGCCAATGTCGCCATCACCGCTGCCATGCTGAGCGCGCTTGCTGCCGCAGCCGCCCATGCCAGCCCGGTGGCTCCGCAGCCCGGCAAGGACAAATGCTATGGCATCAGCCTGGCCGGCAAGAACGACTGCAAGGCCGGGGCCGGCACCAGCTGTGCCGGCACCAGCCACGTCAACTACCAGGGCAATGCCTGGAAATATGTCGCCAAGGGCACCTGCACGCAGATCAAGACGCCCAAGGGTGTCGGCTCCTTGACCCCGAAGGCCTGATGCGATGACCGGCCCGACCGCTGGCGTGGCATTCAAGCCCCAGCATTTCGACGAGGCCATGGCCGCGTCGGCGGTCGGCCTCTGGTTCGAGGTCCATGCCGAGAACTACATGGTCGATGGCGGCCCGCGCCTGGCCATGCTGGACGCCCTGCGCGGCATTCGCCCCCTGTCCCTGCATGGCGTGGGCTTGTCCCTGGGCGGGCACGAACGGCCCGATCCCGATCATCTGGCCGCCTTTCAGCGCCTGGTTGCGCGGTGCGAACCTTTCCTGGTGTCGGAACACCTGGCCTGGTCACGCATTGGCCGGCGCTGCCTTCCCGACCTGCTGCCGGTGCCGCGCACGGCCGCCGCGCTAGATGCCGTCTGCCGCAACATCGACATCGTGCAGAGCGCGCTTCGCCGCCCGATCCTGATCGAGAACCCGGCCCATTATCTGGCCGTGGAAGCCCGCTGGAGCGAGCCGGATTTCCTGCGCGAGATCGTGCGGCGTACCGGCTGCGGCCTGCTGATCGACGTCAACAATGTCGCGGTGGCGTCAAACAATCTGCGGTTTGATCCCGTTGGCTATCTGGACGCGCTGCCCCACCAGGCCATCGGCGAGATCCACATCGCCGGCCATCGGCCCGATCCGAACCTCGGGCCGGCCCTGCTCATCGACAGTCACGATGCACCGGTGGCGGACTGCGTCTGGCGCCTGTTGGACCGGCTGCTCGATCGATGCGGCCCACGGCCGGTGCTTCTCGAACGCGATGGCGACATACCGCCCTTTGCCGATCTCATGGCCGAACGCGACCGCGCTGCCGCGCTCCTGGAACGAAAGGTCCCCGCCAATGTCTGACCTGTTTGCATGGCAACATGATCTTGCCAGGAAGCTGCAGCGGCCAAGGCGCCGCGACCCGGCCCTGCATGTCTATCGCAACACCGTGCTGAAGGGCACCATCGACGCGCTCGCCGACAATTATCCGACCGTGGTGATGCTGCTGGGCGACGCCATGTTCACAACACTGGCGCGGGCCTTTGCTGCGCGACGTCCGCCCGGCAGCCCGGTGTTGGCCCATTATGGGGCCGGCTTCGACCGCTGGCTGGGCCGCCACCCCGTCGCCGCCGATCTGCCCTATCTTTCCGATGTTGCGCGGATCGACCGGCTTCACACCGAATCGCACCTGGCCGCCGATGCCGAGTGCCTCGATCCGGCCAGCCTTGCCGAGATGTCGGCCGATCAATGGTCACGCTGCCGGGCGCAGCTGCATCCGGCCACCCGCTTCGACTGGTTCGCCCTGCCGGCACCCGACATCTGGATCGCCCATCGCCATCCCGACCTCGCCGAGTTGGCGCCGGATTGGCAGCCGCAGGGCATCCTCCTGACCCGGCCCACCGGCGGGGTGGAACCGCTGACAATCGATGCCGGACTGCACCGCATCCTGATGGCTCTGAAGGCCGGCCTCAGCGTTGGCGCGGCGGCCCTGCAGGCGGCCGAGTTGCACCCCGACTGCTGCATCACCGATGCCTTCCGCATTCTCATCAGCAGTGGCGCTGTCGCCACCCTCACGCCGGAGTTCGAGCCATGATCGCTGCCGAGGCCCCTGCCCCCGCTGCCCGAACCAGCCTGTCCGATCGCGGAGCAGGCCTGCTGGCCGCTGCCCTGCCGCTGTCCTTCCTGCTGCTGGTCCAGCGGCTGGGCATTGCCGCCATCTTCTTCCTGTCCGGCCGCACCAAGGTGAGCGGCTGGTTTACCGTCACGGACGAGGCGGTCGAGCTGTTCCGGTCGGAATATGCTCTGCCCCTGCTGTCGCCCGAATTCGCCGCGCATGCGGCCGCCCTTGCCGAACATATCTTCCCGGCGCTGCTGGCGCTGGGCCTGGGCACCCGCTTCGCGGCGCTGGCGCTGCTTGGCATGACCATGGTGATCCAGGTCTTCGTCTATCCCGATGCCTGGCCCACCCATCTCAGCTGGGCCGGCCTGCTGTTGCCGCTCGTCGCCATGGGCGGCGGCCGTTTCGCGCTGGACCGGCTGGCCGGAATCAAGTGATGCCCTTGGCGATACCCGAATTTTGGCCGCCTGCCGCCCAGGGCTGTCGCAGCGCCCGCACGTGAGGCCATGTCGAGCCCCGGTTTCCCGTGGCGTCAATCAACCAGAAACAGGGCAGCCTCAGCAATTGCTGCCGAGGCTTCGGGAAGTTTGCCGATAAAGGCGTGCCAGACATGGGGCATATCCGGCCACAATGACAGGCGCGCCCAATGCTGCTGCACCCACAGCCGCTGCGTGAATTGCAGTGCCTGCCCGCGCAGCGTCTCGGCGGCACTGGCTTGCACCAGCGTTCGCGGAAGCCGCGCCAGCGCGGCGGCATTGGCGTGCAAAGGGCTAAGGCGCGGATCCGTTGCTGCGAGTTCCGGCGCATAAAACGTGGCGACCATTGCCATGGCTTCGGGCGATACGGCTGGATCATCGGCCAAGCCGGCAAAGCCTGCCACAACATTGTCGACCGACAGGAACGGGCAGATGAGCAGCAACCGATCAATCGGCGGAACAGGGTCCACTGGCCCCAAGCCCATGGCGATGACGGCTGCCAGATTGCCGCCGGCCGAATCTCCTGCAAGAGACAGCCGGTCAGCCGGCCTGGCATCATCAGGGCCATTGCTGGCCGCATGAACAAGCGCTGCAGCGGCATCAATCAGGGCGGACGGGAAGGGATGTTCCGGGGCCAACCGGTAATCGGGCAAGAGAACCGGTTGGCCGGTCCTGTGGGCAAATTCGGCCGCAATGGCGCGATGGCTGGTTGGCGATCCGGCCACCCAGCCGCCGCCATGCAAGTAAACGATGCGCGCATCCCCGGCTCCCGGCGGTACCAGCCATTCTGCTGCCATTCCGCCGATCTGCACCGGTGTCACCCGGCAGGCAGCCAAACCCGGCCCGCTGCAGCCCATGCCGTAATCGTCCACCATGACACGCATGGCGGCTATCGGATCAAGCCCTTCGGGCGGTGGCCGCCGCAGATGAGCGTGAACAGCGGCAAGATCGGCGCGCATGACCGTCAGAACCGCCGCTCGATGCCGATGCCAAAGTGGCGGGGCGGCTCCAGCGATGCCACGCGCACCGAACCCAGCAGCGGGGAGACGACGGCCAGCGAGGACAACACCCGGCGATCGGTGAGGTTGCGGGCAAAGATGTTCACCTGCCAGTTGCCATCGGCGCTGGTCCACGCCGTGCCCAGATCAAGCCGGGCAAAGCCGGGTTGCCGGGCATCGGGCGTGTTGAATTCGGTGAAATAATATTCCGACCGCCATTGCACCCGGCCGTTGAATGCGAGGCTGCTGCCGCCCGCCAGCGGCGCGCGATAATCCGCCGCCAGCATGCCCTGCCAGCGCGAGGTGAGCGGCAGGCGGTTACCGGCATTGTTGAAGGCCTGGAACCCGCGCCGCTGATCGGTAGAGACAAAGCTGCCGAAACCGGCATCCATCCAGCTGCCCGACAAGGTGAGCGTGAGGCGCGGCAACGGCTTGGCGCTGGCTTCAAGTTCGACGCCATTGATCCGCGAAGAGGCGGCATTGGCGAGGATCTGACTGAGCGGGCCGACCTGCACGATCTGCAGATCGCTGTAGTCCGATGTGTAGCCCGTGAGGTTGATGGACCAGTCACGCCCCGAAAGCCGTGCCCCGGCTTCGATCGTGACGTTGATTTCCGGGTTCACCGGCGGCGTGAAGGCCCCAACATTGAGCGCGCCGGATTTGAAGCCACGCGCCACCGAAGCATAAAGCAACGTGCCCTTGGCCGGAGTGAAATCAATCCCGGCCTTGCCCGACCATTCGCCCCAACCACGGCGCTGCTGGCCGTTGATGGTGGGCGCCAGGAAGGTGAGGAACTCGCTGGCGCGTTTCAGATCATGGCTGTAACGACCGCCGACCCGCAGCGCCACCGAGTCCGATAACGCCAGCTTGCCATCGGCATAGCCCGCCAATGCTTCGGTGGTGACCGTGCCGCCACCGGCAAAGGCATAGGGGATCGGGAAATCAAGCGGCAGTTCCGGATCAAGGAAGGCGCCGGGCAGAAGGCCATCGACGAAGGTTGTGCGGCTCTGGCGGAAGCGCAGCCATGTCGCCCCGGCCAGCCAGTCGAGCTTGCCGGCTTCCCCCTTCAGATAGGCTTCGAGGCTGGTCTGCCGACTGTCGGTATCGAGCGTGGTGGTGGCAACGCTGCGTGCGGTACCATCCTGATCAAAGGTGATGACGCGGCTGGAACCACGCGTATCGGCGATAACCACCAGTTCGGCCGCACCCAGCGGCTGTTCCAGTCGTCCGGTGACTGACCAGACATCACGGCGGTTGACCGCGCCCTGGCTCTGGAAACTGCGCGATGCCGCCGACGGCTTCACGCCGAACAGGAACTCGGCCGGGTGCGGGAAGGGATCGGCAAGGATCTTCAGCGCCGGGCCGGCATCATCCTGCGTGTAGCCACTGGCGGTGAGCAGCAGGCGTCCCGCCCCAAGCGGCACCGCCACCTGCAAGCGGCCGGCAAGGCTGTTTTCGGCATCGCCCCGGTTGCGCGCGCCGGGCGTGCCGGCCAGTTCATTGCGGGTGAAGCCGTTTAGCCGGCGATACTGCACGCTGGCGCGCGCGGTGATGCCGCCGCCCAGCGGCCCGGACAGCACGGCATCGCCCTGCACCCGGCCATAATCGCCCAGCTGCAGCCCGATGCGGCCATCCAGCGTTTCGGTCGGCGCGTTGGCCACCAGGTTGACCGCGCCGCCGGTGGCATTGCGGCCATAAAGTGCCCCCTGCGGCCCGCGCAGCACCTCGATGCGGGCGAGATCGAGGAAGGCGACCGCAGTGGCTTCCTGATCGGACAGATAGACGCCGTCGGCATAGGTGGCGACACCCGGATCGCCTCCTGGCGAGAAGAAGTTGTTGCCGACACCGCGAATAAAAATCTGCGCGATGCCAAAGCTTTGTGCAAAATTCAAACTGGGCACTTGTTGGGCCAGTTCGGCCAGACCCTGGTTGCCGCCTCGCCGCAAGGCATCGCCCTGGAGCACCGATAGCGCCAGCGGCGTTTCCGCCAGTCGGCTGCTGCGCCGTTCCGCAGTGACAATAATCTCTTCTGCATCCGTGTCGGTTGCGACCTCCGCAGCGTTACCGGCCCCGGCGATCATCACCAGCATCAGTGCCGTTCCCGCTTTCAGAAGCTCACGCATCCCCTTGCCTCCCCCTGGTATGTTTTGCAGCAAGGCTAGGCCCGGATCAGCCGCACCGTGAAGGACAGGATGGGACGGCATTGGGGGACATTTTCGCTCAAATTCGTCATTGCGTGCGACGGCGGTGTGCGCCAGCATCGGCCCGTGCCGGCCCTGATCCCCTTTGCCTTTCTGGCCACCCTGCTGGGCGAAGCGCCGGCCCGGCAAATGCTCGACAGGGCCGGGCTGCCGGCTGACGGCACGCCGATTGGCCATCTCGATTTCTGGCGGCTGCTGCGCAACAACATCGATCAGACCGGCGATGAACGCCACGCCATCGGACCGCAGACAGTGCCAGATGGCAGTTTCCATCTGCTGCTTGCGGCGATGCGTCTGGGGCGAGACCTGGGCGACGGTCTGGCGCGGCTGGCGGCAGCGTCGCGCATCGTCTGGTCCGATCTGCCGCTGGAGGTCCGGCAGGGCCATGATTTGCGGCTGCGTATAGCCGGCATGGCCAACGCCAGCCCGCAGCACAGCCTGTATGTGGAAATGGTGGTGGTCGTGATCCACACCGCCTGCTGCTGGATGACCGGACAGCATCTGCAGCCGCGCCGCCTGCTGGCACCGCCAAGTGATGTCCCTGGTACCGGCAGCCTGTTTGCCTTGCTGGGCTGTCTGGTGCTGCGGCGCGGCAATGCCGTTGAATTGGTCTACCCGGCGAGCACGGCCAATCTGGGCATCATCGCCGATCGATTCGATTTGTGGCCCAGCCTTATGTTTGAGACCTATCGCCAGATCACCGCCGAACCGCTGGCCCGGGCCAGCACCACCGAACAGTGTCTCGACCTGCTGTGGCAGGCGCCGCTTGATCAGCCGACGCTTGCCGCCGCCATGGGCATTTCGGTCGCCACATTGCGCCGACGACTGGCTTATGAAGGCCAAAGCTATCGCGCGCTGATCGGCCAAGTCCGCCAGCAACAGGCGCTGGCAGCACTGAAAACAGAGGTGGGGCTTGAAGATCTTGCCGCAGGCCTCGGCTATTCGGAAGCGCGCAGCCTGCGCCGCGCCACGCACCGCTGGTTCGGCGCCGCGCCCAGCCAACTGCGTGCTTCTGAAGGTCGAACGAAGCTTCGACGGTAGATCGCGCGCCGGCCACTCTGGCGATTGCCGCCTGACGGGCTGAACGGCAGCAATGAGGACGAGAACAGGTCTCTCTTCGATGTTGAAGCGCCCGGTTGAGCGCTGATTGATGGTAAGAAGGGTGACAGTTGCGCCTTTCCAGGGGCTGGTTGCGGACACGCCGATTGTGGGGATACGACCCGCACTCCCTGCTGTTCACCGCCACTTGCTCATCTTCACGACGAGGGCGGTGCCGATTCCCATTGCCGCCATGGCGCCCGTTGACAGCAGGAAGATGCTGTCGGCAGTGCCGGATTGGTTCAGCAGCAGCGCGCCCCCGGCAAGGATGATCGCCGTGCGCAGGGCCTGCGCCAGGATGACACCGCCAACGCGTCCAGCCCCTTGCGAGGCAAAGTAGAGGCACAGCCCCATGCCGAACAGGCCATAGCCAAAACCAGCGACCGAGAGATAGGCATAGGCCGCCTGGCGTACCGGGCTGACATCGGTGAAGAGATCGACCCAAAGCCCGGGCAGCGCGACCGCCAACAACCCGATGGCACCGACACCGGTGAAGGCAAGCGCGCCCGCGGTCCAGGCCACACGGCGCGCCCGCGCAATGTCGCGCGATCCGATCGCGGTCCCGACCATGGGCACAGCGGCCACGCCAACCGAGAAGGCAATCGGGATCAGCAGGAACTCCAACCGCACCCCGATGCCATAGCCCGCCAGCACATCAGGCCCGAAGCGCGCGACCATCCTCGTCAGCATCAGCACCGACGCCACCGACAGCAGCGGCGACAGCATGGCAATCGCGCCAATGCGCAGCAAGGCGGCGACATGCTCCGCCCGTGCGGCACCGGCTGCAAAGCCCAGGGTGATGGCGCTCCTTCCGGCGCGGATGTAGAGGAACAGGATGATCGCAGCCGTCCAGAAGGCGGCGACCTGCCCGAGGGCCACGCCAGCAATGCCCAACGCCGGGAACGGCCCAACACCAAGCCCGAAGGCCCCGCCAATCAGCACCTGCCCGATGCCGGCGCACAAGAGGATGTTGGCCGGTACAGCCATGTTGCCCGAGCCCCGCAGCATCGAGGACAGCGTGTTGGCCAGCCAGATGGCAGGAATGCCCCATGCGGCCGTGTTGGCAAACGCCAATGCCTGTTCCAGCACCGTGCCGCTGCCGCCCAGCAGCGCGAACAGGTCCCGGCCGAAAACCCGCACCAGAACGGCGAGGACCAGACCAAACACCACGGCAATTGCCAGCGCGGCCAGCGCCAACCCTTGTGCCAACGCGCGATTGCCGGCGCCCATCGCCCGGCTGATGCCGCCGGAAATGGTGCCGCCCATGGCCCCGGCCGACAGCATCTGCATCAGCATGAACACCGGGAAGGCCAGGGCGATGCCGCCCAATGCGGCAACGCCGATCCGGCCGACATAGGCCGTCTCGGCAATGGAGACGATCGCTGCCGATCCAAGCGCAACCAGATTGGGCAGCGTCAGCCGCAGCAATGTGGGCAGCACCGGGCCAGACCTGAGCAGTTCGGCACGCTGGGCGGCTGGCGATGTAGTGGCCAATGGCTCGATCCTGTCCACAGAGCCCTACCAGGGCCTGGTGGCGAGACAGAGCGCTGCGTCGCGGCCCTCGCGGACCAGGCGGTCCACAGCGGCATCATCGGTTTCGATGCGCATCAGCTGCAGCACGCCCATCATTGCCGCGAACACGGTTCGGGCCCGCATCTCGCGCTGGTCTGGCGTGCCGCCCGGAGGCAAATGGTCCGCAATCAACTGCACCAGGCGCCCGGTCTGCGCAGCAAAGCGATTGCGGGTCTCGGCCGGCTCACGGGCGATCTCGGGCGCCAGCGCGGCGGCGGCACAGCCCAGATCCATATGCACACGGTGGCGGGGCCGCAGGTAATTGGCGATCAGGGTTTCAAGCTTGCGATCTGCCGGTGCGGCGGCGAGCACCTCCTCGAAATAGCCCAGCGTGCTTTGCGCCGCTGTTTCCACGGCAGCTGCCACCAGATCGGTTCGCGACGGGAAGTGCGCGTAAAAGCCGCCATGGGTCAGGCCGGCATCGGCCATCAGCGACCGCACGCCCACGGCCGCGATGCCATCGCGCCGGAACCGTTCGGCCGCGTTTTTCAATATGGCCTCGCGTGCTGCCTGCTTGTGATCCTTTGAATATCGCGCCACGCCCCGCCGCCCTTCAAACGCGCTGATAACGGGCGGCAATCGCCCCGCCCATCACATCGCGCATGAAGGCCATGCGCGCGCCTTCAAGTTCATCCCAATGATGTTCGGATGCAAGGGAGGGCACGATCACCTCGTCCCCCCGTTCGGCGGCAACCAGCACGGCATCGGCCAGCGCATCGGCGCTTACGTAGCTGGAGTCCGGGAAGATGTTGTCGCTGATGCCTTGCGCGGAGAAGAACTCGGTCTTCACCGGGCCAGGCAACACGACATGGACACCAATGCCGCTGCCGGCCAGTTCCAGCCGCAGCGAGCGGGTGAAATTCAGCACATAGGCCTTGGAGCCACTGTAGGCGCCGCCGCCCGAGCTCGGCATCAATGCCATCACCGACGCGATGTTGATGAGGCTGCCGCGCCCCGCCGCGCGGAACTGCGCCACGGCCGCCAGCGACAGGCGGGTGAGCGCCAGCACGTTGATCCGCAGCAGCGCTTCCTGAACATCGGCGGCAACCGCCGAGGTGGCGCCAAGCGCGCCCACCCCGGCATTGTTGACGAGCAAGGTGACCGGGATTGCGGACAGCCGCGCTTCCAGTCGGGCCACATCATCAGCAGTGCCAAGATCCGCCGCAAGCGTCTCCACCCCCACGCCGGTTTCGGCCCGCAACTGCGCGGCCAGCGATTCCAGCCGGTCGGCCCGGCGGGCGACCAGCAGCAGATCATGGCCACGCCGGGCCAGACGCGCGGCGAAGGCGGCGCCGATACCGGAAGAGGCGCCGGTGATGACAGCAGTTCCCATGCTCATGCGGCTTGTCCTTCAATCATGGGTGCGGGGCGATGCGCGGTTTTCCGCGCGCCAGCGGGTCTCGTCCGGCGTGCCGGCCCGCGGCGGGTAGAAGCCATTGATCGACCAGTAATCGAACGGGGTTTCGTCGATATGCAGCTCCCAGTCGAACCCGCGATCGGCGACATAAGGCTTCAGGATGGCGTTGATGCGATCGATGAAGCGGCGGCTCACTTCGACTGACGGGAAGCTGCGGGCGATATGCTCCATCACGATGCGCACGAAACGGTCAGCCGGCTTGCCGCCTACGAAAAATTGCGCCGGATCAATCGGATGGAAGACGATCCCCACATAGAAGCGCGGCATCACCGCGCCGTAGACATCGGTGATCTTCTCCGCCAGCGCGGCCTTGTCGTCCGCTGAAAAGGCGTCGACGGGATGGAATATCTGCCATAGCGGCATGGCAACATGCTCCTGTGTGCGCCACTCCCGTTAGAATGACATGTGTAATGTTCAATAGGCGCTATTGAATGTCAAGCGTAATTTCATTTGGGCCTGACACAGTGGCACGGCGGACCGCGGCTGCCCTTGGTCAGGACAAGGGAGAGGAGGGCCCGTAACGGACGCGCACCAACCGTCGTGCCAGCGGTCTAGGCCAGGCCGACCGGTTGGGCCGCGGCCCCGTTGCTGCGTCAGAAGGAGGTTGCGGGGTTGCTGGGTTCAGGTTCGAACCACACCGGCGCGGATTTGACGGGCTTGGGGACGGCGGCAATTCCGCGACCAGCAAGATTGGCGGAGAGGGTGGGATTCGAACCCACGGTGAGCTTGCACCCACAACGGTTTTCGAGACCGTCCCAATCGACCACTCTGGCACCTCTCCGCGATGCGCGCCGGTCAGAGGTTACCAAAGGCCCGGGCAGGTCAGGCGGGGCCTATAGCGAAGGGCCGGGGCCCTGCCAAGGGGGCTTGCCGCCGGCGGATGAACCGGGCGCGACAGCGGCACCCCTTCACGTGGGCTCGCGACACCCTATATTCCAACAAGGGCGGGCATTGCAGTCCATGCCCGCACAAGGAACCATGAGCATCAACGAGCCTGACACCGCCATGTGGAAACCCCAGCCCTTCCGCACGAGCGCCGCCATCGAAGCCCAGGCCGATGCGGCCACCCCGGCGCTGTTCACCATCGGCGACGTGGTCAAGCACCGCATCTTCCCATTCCGCGGCGTGATCTTCGATGTCGATCCGGTGTTCAACAACACCGAGGAATGGTGGCAGTCGATCCCCGAGGCCATCCGCCCACACAAGGACCAGCCCTTCTATCACCTGTTCGCCGAGAACGAGGAATCGGCCTATGTCGCCTATGTCAGCCAGCAGAATTTGCTGCCTGATCCAGAAGGCGACCCGGTGCAGCACCCGGGCGTGATCCAGATGTTTTCCGGTCGCGAAGGCGGGCGCTATCAGCTGCGCCGCGAGATGAAGAATTAGATCTTCTTCGCCACCGCGATCGCCGCCCGGCAGCCGGCGCGGATCAGCCCTTCCAGCACCGGAAAGGCGCCGCCGCCGGTGTGGGCGGCCGCGGCATCGCGGTGCGCCACTTCATCGGCGCGATAATCATCGATCATCGCCTTCAGTTCAGGGTCGCTACCATCGGCCAGCGCCACGGTCTGCTCGCCATAATGTTCGTCGATCACCGTTTCCACCGCCTCGGTGCAGGCCATCGCCGCCTTGGGGCCGAGGAGCGCGGTGCCGGCACCCAGCGCAAAGCCGGCGACGTGCCAGATGGGCGCGAACAGCGTCGGGCGCACGCCGCGCGCCGTCATGATGCGGTTCATGCCATCGAGATGCCGCTGTTCCTGCGCGGCCATGTGGCGGATCTCGCCAGCATGCTTGTGGCGCCCGCCCATCACCGCCAGTTGCCCGGCGTAGATGCGCGCCGCGCCGGTTTCGCCGGCCTGATCAACGCGGATCATGCTGCGCGTATCGGGCCGGGGATCGCCCGGCAGCCGGCGTTTTGATGCAGGTGGGGTTGGGTTCAGCGGCGCAGCATCAACCACAGGGCGGCTCCGGCAAAGGAAAGGCTTATCAGGAAATTCCAGCCTGCCATGGACACGCCGAACAGGGACCAGGGTATGGCGTCGCAGCGCACCAGCGGCTGCGCCAATATGTCGGCCAGCATGGCATCGGCACTGCCGGCGGCCGGCGGTGCCGTGCAACGGGTGAGGCCCTGCCACCATTTTTGTTCCACGCCGGCGTGAAACAGCGCGATGCCGGCGTTGGTGGCCATGGCGGCCAGTGCCGCCCAGCCAGTGGCCCGCGCCACCGTCGCAAGCGCAGACGCAGGCGCCGGCGCGCGCGTCGCGA
>NZ_WMHO01000001.1 GCF_010994245.1 Sandarakinorhabdus rubra | reverse complement strand
CCAGCGCGGTGGCCGGCACGGCGATCTGGCGCACGTCGTCAAGCGAGACCCGCAGCGGGCGGCCCGGCGCAACCAGGTCACGCCCGTCATAGCGGGCCAGCATCAGCGCGAGGGCAGCGCGCACCTCGGGCCTGCCGGCGGTCAAGGGATGGGCCAGCCACAGCTGTCGCAGGTCATCGAGCCGGCCGGCGCGGGCCAGGTCTGCCATCTCGGCAATCGGCACCGCCTCGGGCGTCACCGCCAGCGTGATGTCCAGCGGCGCACCGATCACGACGAGCCGATCAAGGCCGGCGGGGCGCTGTGCAGCATGCCCCAGCGCCACCTTGCCGCCCTGGCTCAGCCCGACGAGATGATAACGCGCCAGCCCGAGCGCATCTGCCACGCGGGCGACGTCGGTCGGCTCCTCGGCGAGGTCGGGCGGTGCGGTCGATTGGCCGAAGCCGCGGCGGTCCACCGCCACCAGCGTGAAGCGGTCGGCCAACGCGCCCTGCCCGCGCCATTGGCGGCGATCCAGCGTCCAGCCATGCCAGAACAGGATGGCAGGGCCAGACCCTGCCACCTCCACCACCAGCTCACCGCCGGGCACGGCGATGCGCTGCACCTGCCCGCCGGCGAAGGCGCCATCGGCGGACAGCGCCGCGGCCCGGCTCATGCCCTTACGCGGCGTGGCGATAGGGATTGTTGTTGCGGCGGTCGCCGGCCAGCCAGCGCTTCAACTCGGCATGGGCGGTGGCGCGGCGCTCGGCATCGATGGCCGGTTCCAGCGCGCCCGGCGTGTCGCAGGTGAACTCGATGATCATGCCGTTGGGATCGGTGACATAGACCGACCGGCAATAGCCATGGTCGAGCACATAAGTGGCCGGCTCGGTGATGCCGGCCGCCGCGATGCGCTGTTCCAGGTCCGCCTGCGTGTCGGCATCGACGTGCAGGGCGACATGGATGAACGGGCTCGACGGGATCTCGGGGCCGAACTCGGCCTGGTCATCCGGGTCCGCGAACTGGAAGAAGGCGAGGCACGAGCCGTCGTTCAGCTCGAAGAAGACATGGCAATAGGTGCGCAGCTTGCCGAACAGCTCGTCCTGTTCCGTCCAGGTGGCGATCAGCGGCAGGCCGATCACATCCTCATAAAAGGCGCGCGTGGCCTCCAGGTCCTTGGTCACATAGGCGGTGTGATGCAGCCGGTTCGGGCGACGGGTGATGGTCATGATCGCTTCCTCCTCCCCTGAATGATACTCGGCCGAACAGCTCAGCCAAACAGCTTCTTGGCAATTTCGGCGGTGTGGCGACCCTGGAAACGGGCGCCGTCCAGCTCGTTGGCCGACGGCTGGCGGCTGCCATCGGCGCCGGCCAGCGTTGAGGCGCCATAGGGTGTGCCGCCGCTCACTTCGCTCATGATCGTGTTGCCGGCAAAGCTGTAGGGCAGGCCGACGATGATCATGCCATGGTGCAGCAGCGTGGTGTGGATGCTGGTGAGCGTGGTCTCCTGGCCGCCATGCTGGCTGGCCGTGGACACGAAGGCGCCGCCGACCTTGCCGACCAGCGCGCCCTTGGCCCACAGGCCGCCGGTCTGATCGAGGAAGTTGCGCATCTGGGCCGCCATGTTGCCGAAGCGGGTGGGCGTGCCGATGATGATGGCATCATAGTCACCCAGCTCGTTCGGGTCCGCGATGGCGGCGGCCTGATCGGTCTTGAAGTGGAAGGCTGCTGCCGTTTCGGCCGGCACCAGTTCCGGCACCCGCTTCACGTCAACGGTTACGCCTTCGACACTGCCCGCGCCCTCGGCCACCGCCGCCGCCATGGTCTCGATATGGCCATAGCTGGAATAGTAGAGGACGAGAACGCGGGCCATCAGTGTCTCCGGACGATCAGAAGTTGAAGCTGGCTTCGATGCCATAGCGGCGCGGGCGCGCCTTGAACACGAAGCCGCCGGGCGAGAATTCGGCGTTGTAGATCTCGTTGAACAGGTTCTGGCTGAACGCCGTCACGCTGAAGCGCTTCGACGACACACCCAGGCGCATGTTGACCAGATCGACCGGGTTGCGGCTGGTGCTGTTCTCGACGTCCCACCAGGTGCGGCCGATGCGATTGTAATCGACGCGCCAGTTGAGGTCGAGCGTGTCGGTGATCGGCCGGGTGTAGTTGATGCCGGCGTTGAGCGTGTAGCGGCTGATCAGCGGCAGTTCGTTGCCGATCCGTGTCGCATCCGGGAAGCTCTTGATATTGCTGTCGGTGAAGCCCAGGCCAACGTTCAGGTCGAGGCCCTGCATCGGCCGCAGAGTCAGGTCGGCTTCGAAGCCCTTGATCTGCGCCAGCGGCACGTTGCCCAGGTTCTGGGTGGAGTTGGCCGCGAGGAACACGAAGAAATAGCTGTTCTCGGTGCGGGTGGTGAAGGCGGCGGCGTTGAAGGTCAGCAGCCGGTCATCGGTCTGCGTCTTCACGCCGACTTCCCAGGTCTCGGCCACTTCCGGCTGGAAGATGTCGGAGACGCCGACAATGCCGTTGCCCGACGCCACCGAACCGACGCCGGTCTGGTTGAAGCCGCCGGAGCGGAAGCCACGGCTCCAGCCGCCATAAAGCGTCACATTGTCCACCGGCTTGTACGACAGGGTGAACTTGGGCTGCCACGACTGGAACTGGCGACGGCGCACTTCGCCGGTCACGCCCTGCGGGAAGCCGGGCACGTTGGGCAGGAAGGCGGTGGGCGTCAGCGTGGTGTTGCGGCGGGTGTCGCGGTCATAGCGCAGCGAGCCATCGAGGCGCAGCTGGTCGGTGATCTTCCAGCTGGCGTTGGCGAACACCGCCCAGGCGAAGTTGCGCTGGCCATCGGCGAGGAAGCTGAACTGCGGATTGTTGCCCGTCAGGCGCGGCTCGCGGAACACCGGGAACACGCCGGCGCCGGTGTCAACCATGTTGCCGGTGGAGATGAAGCGGTTGGTGCCCACCATGTAGGTGCCGAGCGTCAGCTCGACCGGCCAGCTGGTCGGCGATTCATAGCGCAGTTCGTTTGACCAGGCATCGACTTCGAGGAACTGGCTCTGGTTCAGGTCGAACCCGAAGAACTGGAAGAACAGCGATTCCTCGATGGGCAGGAAGTTGAAGGCGTCGCCGGTCAGCACTTCGGTCAGCCGGTCATAGCTGGTGACGTTCTGGATCGCACCGAAGTCGCCTTCGTAGCGGACCTTGACGGCGGCGTTCCAGATCTCGCGGTCGTTCTGGCCGCGGTTGTTGACGCGCACCGGCAGCGAGGTGTCGTTCACATCGTTGACGATGTTGAAATAGAGCGCCTGCGTCTGCAGGTTCGAATAGGCGACCCGCAGATCAAGCTCGAAGCCCGGCTCCGGAGTCCACAGCAGATTGCCGCGCAGGTTCAGATCCTTGATCGGATCGGCCTTCTCGTTGAGGAAGGTGTTCTGGATGAAACCATCGGTGTCATACCAGCTGCCGGCGAGGCGGAACTTCAGGTTCTCGGCGACCGGGCCCGACAGGTTGCCGCGCACATAATAGCCAAAGCCATTGTCGATGCCGGCGGTCATCTTGCCGGAGAATTCGTCGGTCGGCGCCTTGGAGCGGATGACGATGGCGCCACCGATGGCGTTGCGGCCCCACAGGCCGCCCTGCGGACCCTTCAGCACTTCGATCTGCTCGATGTCGAACAGTTCCTGGTTGAACTGCGCCGGGTTCACCTGCTGGATGCCATCGACGATGACGGCCACCGACGGCTCGCTGTTGCGGGCCTGGGTGATGCCGCGGATGATCACGAAGGCGTTGCCGGCGTTCTGGGTCTGCACCAGGTTGACGTTGCTGGTCAGCGCGATGAAATCGGCCGGGCGCTCGATGCCGGCGGACTGGATGGTGGCAGCGGTGAAGGCGGCCACAGCGGCCGGCGTGTTCTGCAGCGTGTCGGCACGGCGGGTGGCGGTGACGATGATCTCGCCGCCGTCTTCGGCCGCAGCGGGGGCCGCGTCCTGGGCGAAGGCCGGCAGGGCCGCAGCGGCCATGGCCGTGGTGATGAGCAGGCGCGCGATGGCGCGGTTGGCAATGATCATGATCGTCTCCCCTGGTGCCGGGTCCGGGTCCATGCCCCGGCCCCATGCGGAACCCTCGTCACCTGCCAAACGTGGCGGATGACGCTGTGCTGGGGGCCTTAGACTTTCGTCATGCGAAGTCAAGTTCGATATGCGAAGATGACACGGCCGTTTCGCCGCACCACGCGCGCCCTTCCAAAGCACCAGCGCGAAACGCTTCAAAAAGCGCGAAAAACCCGTAACAATCGCTGCAAACCCTGTCAAAACACCCGAAAACCTGCCGCAAAAACCTGCAGAACCGTGTCATTTCGAGCACACACGGAACGTGCCGGCGCGGTCAGGCCCCCTGCAGGCTGCGAGCCAGCTTGGGGAAGCGGCGCAGCTCGGCCGCGATGGCGCCAGCGGCGGCCTGCAGCAACGGCAGCCGGGTGCGCACCAGCTCGTCCTGGCTGATGCGGGTGGTGGAGGTGGAGCAGTTGATGGCCGCCACCACCTTGCCAGTGGCATCGAACAGCGGCACCGCCACCGAGACGATGCCATAGTCCAGTTCATCAAGCGCGCTGTCGTAGCGCCGATCGACAACGCTCTTCAGGCGAGCGCGAAACCCGTCCGCATCACTGATGGTCCGCTCGGTCAGGCGCGGCAGCGGCGCCTCGGCCAGAAAGGCCTCGATCGCCGCTTCGCCCTGGAAGGCCAGCAGCACCTTGCCCATTGACGTGGCGCTGAGCGGAAAGCGGGTGCCCACCCCGGCGCCAATCCGGATCCGGCGGTTGGACGGGATGTGGACGACATAGAGGATCTCGCGCCCCGACCGCACGGCCAGGCTCACCGAGTCGCCGGTCTGGGCCGACAGCGCCTGCAGCGGCGGCACCGCCACCGTCTCGATGTTCATCGAACTCAGATAGGCCGAGCCAAAGGCCAGCACTTCCGGCGTGAGCAGGAAACGCCGCCCGTCTTGCCTTATATAGCCCAGCGATACCAATGTCTTGAGGCAGCGCCTTGCCACAGCTGGCGACAGGCCAGTGGCCGCCGCCACATCCACCAGCGCCATCTCTGGCCGGCTCGCATCGAAGGCGCGCAGCACCTTCAGGCCCCGTTCCAGGGTGGAAAGATACTCGGGGTCCTTGGGCACAGCCATTGGCATGGCTTGGCAGGGAGAGGCCGGCGCGGTCAACTATTCCGCGGCCTGAGCCGGTCGGCCCAGCACCGCCTCGTTGTCCTGCCCCAGCAGCGGCGGTGCGGTGACCGCCAGGTTGCGCTGGCCATCGAAGGAGAGCGGCGAGCGGATGGTGCGGAACAGGCCCATCGGGCCGCTGGTCCGCACCTCCAGCTGGAGATGCTTCGCCTGTTCGTTCTCAAGCACTTCCACAGTGGTCGCCACCGGCGCCGACGGCACTTCCAGTTCGCGCAGGCGGGCCAGCCAGTCCGGCCGCGTGCGCGCCGCGAAGATCGGCGCCAGATAGGCGACCACGTCTTCATAATGGGCGATCCGGGCATCGCGGCTGGCAAAGGCCGGTTGCGCCAGCATGTCCGGCCGCTCCACGGCCAGCGCCAGATTTTCCCAGAACTTGGGCGGCGAGCTCATGTGCAGGGCCAGCCACAGGCCGTCGCTGCACTGGAACACATAGGATTGCGAGACGTGCGGGCGGCTGTAGGGCCCCATCACCTGGTCAGCGGCGAAAAGATGTGTGAAATCATCGAGGTTGAAGTGCGCCATGGCCTCGAACATCGAGGTTTCAACCAGCCCGCCCTGCCCGGTCTGCTGCCGGCGATAGAGCGCGGCCAGCACGCCCTGCGCGGTGTAGAAGCCAGTCATGGCATCCGCGATCGCCGGGCCGACGACACGCGGATGTTCAGGGTTCACCAGCAGGCGCAGGAAGCCGCTGGCGGCCTGGGCCACGGTGTCGAACGCCGGCCGGTCGGCATCGGGCCCGCTTGCGCCAAAGCCCGAAATACTCGCGTAAACAAGCCGTTCGTTGATGGACTTCAGGCGCTCGAAATCGACGCCCAGCTTTTTCGCCACGCCGGGACGGAAATTCTGGATGAACACATCGGCCTCGCCCACCAGCGCATCGAAGGCCGCCAGGTCATCCGCGCCGCGGGTGTCGAGGGTGATCGACTGCTTGTTGCGATTGTAGGTCTGGAAGTGCGGGCTGTAGAGCGAGCCCTTGTAGGCCCGGAACGGGTCGCCACTGCCGGGCTGCTCCACCTTGATCACCCGGGCGCCCAGATCGGCCAGCAACATGCCGGCGCACGGCCCGGTGATGAAGGTGCCCATTTCCAGCACCGTCACCCCTGCCAGCGGCAGTGCACTTGCCTGATCCTGCATCTGTCGCGTCCTCCCAGCCTTGAATTTGCCCGTCCGGCACCGGAAACTCACCGTTTGCGCCCGGTTTTGCACCAGTTTCGCGGCCAATTGGCGCGATCCGGAGCCCAAAACGCGCTGGTTTCGCCCGCCCGATTGCCGACCGTTGCCACGCACACCGGCCCCGGCTTGAACAGGCACGCCCCTGCCTCACCGGCTTGCCCCGTCTATTCTTTTCGCATATCGAAGGCAAGTTCGTATTTCGAAACTTTAGCCCATACTCAGAGGATTCAGGCCCATGCGCATCGGCAAGCAGGACGCCCCCTTCACCGCCATCTGCACATCGGACACCCACCATATCAAGGTGCGCGGGAAAGACCTGACGGGCGAAATCATCGGCAACACCGATTTCACCACCTATTTCTGGATGCTGGTGACCGGCCAGGTGCCCACCGACACCCAGAAATTCTTTGCCAATGCCGTCCTGTGCGCCATTGCCGAACATGGCCTGGTGCCCTCGGTGGTCGCCGCGCGCATGACCTATGCCGCCGCCCCCGAGGCCTTCCACGGCGCGGTCGCCGCGGGACTGCTGGGCTGCGGCAGTGTCGTCCTCGGATCGGCCGAAGTCGCCGGCCGCTTCCTGGCGCAGGTGGTGGAAAGCGGAGACGCAGCCGCCGAAGTGCGGACCCTGCGCGAGCACAGGAAGGCCATCCCCGGCTTCGGCCATCCCCAGCACAGCGAAGGCGACCCGCGCGCCAACCTGCTGCTGAAGCTCGCCGCCGAACATGGAATCGAAGGCCCGCACATCAAGGCGCTGCGCGACATCCAGGCCGCCCTGCCCGCAGCCATCGGCCGCCCGCTGCCGATCAACGTCAATGGCGCCATCCCGGCCGTGATGCTCGATGTCGGCTTCCCGCTCGCCGCCCTGAAGGGCATTTCCCTTCTCGCCCGCACGGCCAGCCTGATCGGCCATCTGCAGGAGGAAACTGAGCGCCCGATCGGCTTCATCATGTCGGGCGCGGCGGCGGCAGCCATCGGCTATGACGGCCCGTAAGCGCTGTTGACAGCCGGCCGCGGCCGTCCAATCAACTGGTCCCCAAGGAAAGAGGGGGATCAGGCCATGTTGTTTCCAACGTCACTGGTGGGCAGCTATCCGCAGCCGGACTGGCTGATCGACCGCGAGAAGCTGGCCGGGCGCTTCCCGCCCCGGGTGCGCGCGCTGGAACTGTGGCGCGTGGCGCCCGACCATCTGGCCCAGGCGCAGGACGATGCCACCATCATCGCCATCCGCGACCAGGAGCGCGCCGGGCTGGACATCATCACCGATGGCGAGATGCGACGCGAAAGCTATTCCAACCGCTTTGCGACCGCGCTGGATGGCGTTGATCTCGACAATCCCGGCACCGCGCTCGACCGGTCCGGCCATCCCAACCCGGTGCCGCGCGTCACGGGCCGCATCCGCCGCCGCCATGCGGTGGAGGTGCGCGACGTGAAGTTCCTGCGCGCCAACACCGACCGCCGCATCAAGATCACCGTGCCCGGCCCCTTCACCATGAGCTGCCAGGCCCAGAATGATTTCTATGCCAGCGAGCGCGAAATGGCGCTGGACTATGCGGCGGCCGTGAACGCCGAGATCCGTGACCTCTTTGCGGCCGGTGCCGACGTGGTGCAGATCGACGAGCCCTACATGCAGGCCCGCCCGGAAAAGGCCCGCGAATATGGCCTGGAGGCGGTTAACGCCGCATTGGAGGGCATCACCGGCGACACCGCGCTGCACATCTGCTTCGGCTATGCCGCGATCATACACGAACGCCCGGCCGGCTACAATTTCCTGCCGGAACTGGCCGGATCGACCGTGGGCGCCGTGAGCATCGAGACCGCCCAGTCCAACCTCGACACCAGCATCCTGACGTCCCTGACCGGCAAGACCATCATCTTGGGCGTCATCGACCTGTCGGACCCAGCCGTGGAGTCCGCCGAAACCGTCGCCGCCCGCATCCGCCGCGCCCTGCCCCATGTCGATCCGACGCGCGTCATCATCGCGCCCGATTGCGGCATGAAATATCTCCCGCGCGAGACCGCCTTCGGGAAGATGCAGGCAATGGTGGCCGGCGCCGCCATCGTGCGGGCGGAACTGGGCGGCTGAAGCCCGGCATGACCGCATGCGATGCGGCCTTCCGCAAGGGGCGGGCCGGCAGTATCCTTCGCCAAACTCAGGGGGGAAAAACCATGCGGCGTGCAATCGGGCTTTTGGCAGTGATGCTGGCATCGGCCGGCGCGGCGCAGGAGGCGCCCCAGATCCGCTTTGACGCGGTCGATTTTCTGAAGCCGCCGGCGGATCTGCACATGGGCGAAGTGGCCGGCGTGGCGCTGGGCAAGGCGGGCCAGGTCTATGTGTTCCAGCGCGGCAACACGCAGGGGCCGGCCTATGCGGCGGCGGCGGCCCAGCTGCTCGAATTCGATGCCAACGGGCGTTATGTGCGCGAGATCGGGCACAATCTCTACGCTTGGTCCTATGCCCACGCGACGCGGGTCGATGCCGGCGGCAACATCTGGGTGGCCGACAAGGGCTCCAACATGGTGGTGAAGTTCGCGCTCACCGGCCGGGTCGCCATGGTGTTCGGCCGCAAGCCGGAGGCGAGCGACGAGAATGCCCGCCCGCTCGAGCATCCCAAGCCGCCGCTGCCGCCGGTCGATGGCCAGTTCCGCGAGGTCACCGACATGGCGTGGGACAGTCAGGGCAACACCTATATCAGCGATGGCTACATCAATTCGCGCGTTGCCAAGGTGGCGCCCGATGGCCGCTGGCTGGGATCGTGGGGCAGTTTCGGCAGCGCGCCCGGCCAGTTCAACACGCTGCATTCGATCGCGGTCGACGCTCAGGACCAGGTCTATGTCGCTGATCGCGGCAACCGGCGCATCCAGGTGTTCGACACCAAGGGCACGCTGCTCAGGATCATCCAGATCAATGTACCCGCGCCCGCCGATGCGCCGGTGGCGATCGGCAACCGCCCGGTGGTGCCTGCCGATGGCCCGGACGCCGCGCCCAACAAGACGATGATGCCGGGCGCACCATGGGCGCTGTGCATCACCCCGCGCGATGCTGCGGGCCGGCAATTTCTCTATGCCTCCGATGCGTGGCCGGGCCGCATCTACAAGCTGTCACTGGATGGCAAGGTGCTGGGCTGGCTCGGCGGTTCGGGCAAGCAGGTGGGGCAGTTCGGCTGGATCCACGAAATCGCCTGCCCGTCCGAGAACACGCTCTATGTCGCCGAGCTGCTCAACTGGCGGCTGCAGAAGCTGACGCTGCGCCCCTAGGCCGACGGGCGCTCAGGGCCAGAACTGGGCGCTCGCGATACGTGCGCCTTCGGCCATGGCGGCCATCTTGGCCCAGACGACATCCGGATCCACCCCGCCCGAACCGGCGTGGATGGAGAAGCCGCAATCGATGCCGGCCTGCACATTGTCGCGCCCGACGAGGTGAGCATAGCGGGCGATGCGCTGGGCGATGAGGCCCGGATGTTCGATATAGGGGCTCTGGCATTCGACAACGCCGGGGATGAGCTTCTTGCCCTCGGGCAGCTTCACGGCTTCGAAGATGGCGAATTCGTGCGCGTGGCGGGGGTTGGCGGCTTCGAACTGGATGGCGTGCGGGCGGGCCTTCCAGACCAGATCGATGATGTCCTGCAGCGGCACATCGCAATGGTGCGGGCCGGGATAATTGCCCCAGCACAGGTGCATGCGCATCTGTTCGGGCGCGATGTTGCGGGTGGCGTGATTGAGCGCGGCGATGTTCAATTCCATCTTCGCCCGGAAGCCGTTCAGATCGAGCTCGCGGAACTGGGTGTGGCGGCCCATGGCGAGATCGGGGCAATCGACCTGCAGCAGGATGCCGGCGCCGACGATGGCCTCATATTCGTGGCGCAGCCCTTCGGCGAGCGCCATCACATAGTCTTCATCGGTGGCGTAGAAATCGTTGCGGAAGAACAGCGCGGTGACGCCGGGCGAGGCCGCCGACATGAAGGCCTGGCGGCCGGGGTGGGCCTTGAGCGCGCTGTTCAGGTTGGCGGCATCGAGCTTCACCGCCTCCATGTCCTTCACGGTGATAGGCGCGTTGCAGGCGGGTGTCTTGCGGTGCTTGCGGCCTTCATCGCCGAAGATGCGCTGCTTGACGCCGGGGAAATCCTCGATGTCCTGGAACACATAGGAGGTGCCGGTGCCACCAAAGCCGGTCAGCCGGTCCTTGATGTAGGTGGCATAGCTGGGCTTCGACTGTTCGCCATCGTTGATGATGTCGATGCCGGCCGCGGCCTGCTTGCCCACCACATAGGCGACCGCCTGTTCGATGCGCGCGGCCAGCGCCGCCTCGTCCACCGCCTGCCCCTCTTCGCGGGCGATGATCTGATCCAGCAGATCGGCGGCGCGCGGCAGGCTGCCCACGTGCGTGGTGAGGAAGCGGTCGGCCATGAAAAATCCCCCAAAAAGGGCTGGCTGGGGCGCCAGGACTCCCACCCAGGTTTTCCAGCCCAAGATAATCAACAAGTTAAGAGCTCTGGCTTGGCCCCTCTGTTACAGTTCTCTGTAACAAGGTTATCGCGCGGGATGCAAGCGCGCACCGGCTTCCAAGTGCGCAGGCCAAACACACTTCACCTTGCGAGGAGCGGCAGGTCGCGGCGCTTCGTGCAGTGCTCCTGGAACTCACACTTGAACGGGGACTGGCAATGCCGGCCCATCTCAAGCTCGATCTCCGGCCCCCGGATGGCCTTGCGGGCAGCCGCGGCGACCGCGGCGCGGTTCTCGAGGTAACGCCTGATCGGCAGTGTCACGTCCGTGTCGCGGAAACGCACAGCCGACATGTCGGGCCGTGTCCACATGATGGACTCCGCCAGGTGCCTTATGAAGGCACCGGTCACGGATACCCCGCAACCCTGCATGACCCAAACCTGGGTGGCCAGGTCGGCCAGCTGATAGGGCTTCACACGGGTGCTGGCCTTGACCTCGATGGCACGCCAGCCCCCCTGCCCGTCCGGCTCCAGAATGTCGGCGCGGACAAGCACGTCCTCACGCTGGAACGTGGCCTCGAAGATTGGCCGGCTGGGCTCGTTTGCCAACAGGCTCGCCGTGCGTTCAAGGGCAGCCTGAATGTCCGGGACGGCTTCGACCATGATGCCATCGGGCACCAACTGCTGCGCCTTCGCACCGACGCCGTGACCGATCCTGAAGCGGGCAAGGGTGTCGGGGTCGAACCTCGCCTCTTCCCGCCGATGGATCTGCAGCCAAAGCCGCTTGGGGCAGTGCTCGAATGACGCGAGCTTGGACTTGGAGAGCCGGTACAGGACCTCGGACGTGAGTGCGGTCATGCCGCCCTCCTCGTCAGCATGCTGGCGTTGGAGGCCTCGCCCTTGGACGCCTCACCTGCCGCCTCCTCAGCCAGGGCGATGATGAAATCTGCCGCTGCCTGCGCCCGGCTGGCGGCCGTTACGATGGCCTTGGGATCACCGCCAAGCACCCGCAGCCACGTCTTGATGTAGGGCGCGTGATCGGTGCGGGGTTCGCATCCCAGGCCCAGATGCCCGGTGAGGAAGGCCGCGCCAAGCTCCGCCACCAGTTCCTCCATGGCATAGGCTTCCGAACCGAACCGCCCGGACAGGTCACGCTCGAGACGCTGCTTGGAGCCGGTCCAGTGGACCAGCTCATGGCTGAGGACGGAATAGAAGGCGTCGGGCGAGATGAACGCCTCGAACGACGGCATCGAGACCGTGTCAGAGTGCGGGTCATAGAAGGCACTGTCGCTGCCATGCCAAATGCTGGCCGGTAGGCGACCAAAGAATGCCTCGGCCCGGTCGATGCGCTGGCTCGGGTCCAGCTTCGCAGCTGCCGGCTCTACCGGATCGAAGCCATCAACCTGGTCGGCATTGAACACCCGGAAGGCGCGGGCCACAAAGGCACCGGAGCGGGCGTCACCGCCGTCGTCCTCGGCAGCGCTCCCGTGCCCTACTGGCTTCCACAGGAACACCGTGGTGGAGCGCTCACCCTTGCGCACCTGGGCGCCGTTCTGGGCCCACTGTTGGTACGTTGCCCACTTGTTGGTGCGGTAGCCAACTCGCTCGGCGGCAGCCCAGAGGACAAGGGTGTTGATGCCCCTGTAGGACCGGCCGGTGATCGCGTTGGACGGCAGGCGAAGGCCTTCGGGATGGTGCCACGGCATCCGGTAATCATCGGCACCTGATTGGATCGCATCGATCACTTGGTTGGTGATCAGTTCAAACATGGAACGCATCAACAGCCCCTCCGTTGGGGGCAGGTTCAATCATCTAGGGGAGAAGTTTCCGCTTTGCGCCGCCAGCCCAGACGTACGGCGTCGGTTTAGACGTGCCCTAGAGCAATCGTTGGCCAAGGTCGACCGAAGGCGGCTTTCAGCATTGGTCAGACTATTGGGCATCTCTGGCCACTACAAGGCAGCTCATTTCGGGCACGCTTTAACTGCCGCCGCGATCCGGCGCGGGGCGCAAAGTATTGACATTGCGAGATATAGTGCGCTTATTCGTCGAATGGCCAGATCCAACTACAGCAAATGGCTCCTCGCTGCTTTCGCGTCGGCCGTCGGTTTGGTTGCCTATCGCCAATACCGAGCTGCCCGAACCTTAGCCATCGCGCACCCCTACCAGATTGATACCAGCCAGCTTCAGGCTGGCGACATTCTTCTCTACCGTACCAAGAAGACGTCAGTGATGTCCGCTATGGTTAGGTGGCGAACCAGCAGTCCATATTCGCACGCTGCCATCTATCTCGGCGATGGAAAGATCCTTGAAGCTGTCGTACCCCGCGTTCGGATCGCGCCGCTGAAAGTTCCCACCCGCGGCTACATCGGCGTTATCCGGTCGCAGTGCGGATTCGGTCCGGAGCGTCAAGAAATTCTTCGTGACTTCGCTGCTCAACTAGTGACGAACAAGACTCGGTATGATCTGCGTGGGGTGCTGGAGTTCGTTGGTATTCGACGCGATGAATACTGGAAGAACGTGCAGGCTATTATCGACGGCGCTTCTAGTGTCAAGGGTGACGAACGGACCAAGTATTTCTGTTCGGCTCTAGTAGCAAGAATATGGTGCATCGTCGGGATCGCAGACGAAAGCGCGTGGTATGTTTTCCTGCAAGATTTGGTGTCCCCTGGCGGGATCGTCGGTGACGTAAATTTCGGCTGGTTCCTCGGGTACCTCGTCCCGCCGGGCGTCACAGTGCCTGACAGCGACCCGCTGCAGCAGACGACTGCTTGGAAGGATGTCATGGCCGCAGCGCCAGCACCTTAGCTTGGCTACCTTTGACTTTGCGCATAGGGTCGTCTGACGGCTATGGCGGCCTTTCATCCGAGAGCGGGCCGATTTCTATAAGCCTAGAAATCGCCATCGAGTTCAGTCATTTAGAAACCCATACGCTCTAGCTGTTCGTCGGTGCATGGGTTGTCGATGTGTTTCTGCATTGCGGCGCGTGCCGCCTGCCAGAAGTCTTGGTGGAAGTAGGCCAATGCTGTCGCCTCGATTGGCGCGAACTCCATCCAGTAGCGATAGCGGATTGGCCCCAACGTCAGATAACTCCGAATGCCCGCCGGAAGCTCCGTCTTGCGGTCCATGATTACGGCCAGTCCCCCATGAGCCGCATAAGCGTGATCGCCCGATACGGTTGACCAATCGCGGTAGTTGGGATCTCTGTCGATGGACAGAAACACGCGGTTCTGCGCGAGCTCGCCTATTGCGAACGCGCTGAGCTGTACGGGACGAGGGCCGTGGACATCGCCCATGTGACAGCAAAGCAGTTTGGCAAAGTAGCGGAACACGCTGGCGTAGGGCTCGCCACTCTCTACATACCGCTCATCTTGAAATACTGTGCTGGGGTCAGCTCCGGCGGCGTGGAGCCCCAACGCCAGCTTGTGCAGCCGGTCGAACTCCCTGTCAGCTGGCTGCGTTCGCGCTCCATTGCAATCGGCGCATAGCCCAGCGGAATGGTGAAGCGCCTTGGACTTTGGCCCCTGCGCGTTGCGATAGGTCCGCCCGCCCCCGAACTGGCCAATCACCATCCTCGTACTGCCAAACATCGCTCGGATGGCCGACGCCTTTACTTTGTGCTCACCAGTCAGCGGCGCGGCCACCCCGCATAGGCAGCAGTGCCCTTCTCGATAGGGATCGAACAAGAAACCCATCCACCTAATCCTAGAATGTCATTCGCCATAGGTAAGAACGCGACCGTCTCAAGCAAGGGCGCTAGAACGAGAGAGAAGTTATCTTCGTGCCCGACCTAGCACATCCCTGGGGTTCATGGCGCCGGCCGCTGAAGGGCCAGATCTCTCATTCTGGACGGTTACAATCCCAGGACAGGGTCATCCATGTGCCGGACTCTAATCCATCGTGGAGGAAAATCAGGGGGTCAGGTCACGCTCAATAGCGGCATCAATGATCCGTTGATATTCAGCGTCATGGCGAGCCAAACGCCGACAAGCTTCTTTTGCATCTCTCTTCTGCTACGGTTTCAGCGGCACGGCCGGCCTCAGGTGGCGCCCTCAGTGTTGGATACGAACCAATCTCTTTGAAGTATTCCACCCCACGTTGAACACAAATGCCCAGTTCAGAAGGGGAGCTGTCGTATGAAGACCCAGCGGATCGCGCTGGAGCCTCTTTGCCACCCTCGCTCGGCAGCGTAGCAGTTACGCTCTCGTAACCCTCGACCGAAGGCCCGACATCACTGACCAATAGGCCCAGGAAAAACGCTGGCAAAGCTCCGAAGATAAAGCATAAAATATAGGATATCTTTCGAAACGCTCTTCGGGATTCAAGGTCACTAATTTCTTTCAATTTTTGATCGATATCAATTTTCAAGGTGCGGAGTTCATTCTCCTTATTAATTGCTAACTGTTCGCGACGGGAAATATTTTCATCTTTCCATTCTTTGAAAGCCTGTGCGAGTGATGCATTTGCTTCCTCTGCCTTTGCCGATAGCTTCTTGAACGTGCTCATTGCTCGAGACCTCAAAAGACAATCAAAACAAGTCCAACGTTGTTGGACGTGCCACAAATGATCCCTACAACACGGACGTCAACGATCGATGAAACAACTCTCTTGAAATGTAGGATTTCGCAAGACAGGATAACTGATGCCCAGGGGTAAGCGATACGAACTGCTTGGCTCACTACTGAAGGACAACCAGCCCGCAAACCTAATCCTTCAGTGCGACGACGGCGGTGTTTGGCGTCTCGACGCCAACACCGCCGCTTGGCGCCTTGTTGGCCAGAGAGTGCATGTCATCGGCTTCAGGGCAGACTTTGATATCCTTGACGTTCACTCAATCACGCCCGTCTCAGAACAGCGGTCGGCCCTTTGACCCGCCCGCCGCCTCCTACTAGGCGGATTTCGGATTGGGAGCTTTGGGCGTGCGCCAGGCAACAGATCGATCAGCACGGGCATGCCGCCACCGTCATGGCTGCTCTACGTGTTGATGAGCTCGGGGCTGAAGGCGATATGGAGGGCCAAAGGACCTGGTTAGAGATCCTGGAGCGGATCCGTCACTTGCAATCGCCTCAGCCCGGTGAAACACAGCACTGATGCTGGGTAATTGTCTGAAGTTGGCTTTGGTTGTTCGATTCGTCACCGCGGTGATCGTAGCGGCCACTCTATTGGCGGCGCCCGGCCTGGCGGAGACACTGCGGGGCAAGGTGGTTGGCGTCACTGATGGCGACACCATCACGCTCCTGGTTGATGGTCGTCGCCAGTACAAGATCCGGCTTGGAGAGATTGATGCGCCTGAAGGCGGGCAGCCCTACGGCCGCAAGTCCAAGCGGATACTCTCAGACCTCGTCTACGGACAAACAATCAGCGCCCGCGTTACCGACATTGATCGGTATGGTCGTGCTGTCGCCGTCCTCACTCGCGGCAACACAAACATCAATGCCGAGATGGTGAAGCGCGGCGGCGCCTGGGCCTATCGCCGTTACCTGTCAGACCAGCGCTACCTCCGATGGGAAGAACAAGCCCGCCAGGCTCGCCGCGGGCTCTGGGGCTTGCAAGCCGATCAGATCATGGCGCCTTGGGACTGGCGAGCAGCTCGACGCGGCGGCGGCCGAACAACAGCGCAGACCACCATGACTCCGCTGCCCGGCTCCTCACTCGGATTGATGTCTGGCTCACCAGGCGGCTCTGCATTTCAATGTGGGACCAAACGCGTCTGTCGCCAGATGACCTCTTGCGATGAGGCCTTGTACCATCTGCAAACGTGCGGCGTGAAAACCCTGGACGGCGATGGAGATGGGGTGCCTTGCGAAAAGATTTGCCGCTAGAGCGGCGCCTCGCTGTCACCCGAACAATACCGAGTTTTCTTGCGGCTTGGCCAAGTCGGTAAATGGCGGTCTGGACCGACTTCAATTCCGATCGGCTGGAGGGTCAAAGAATGCCACGATGAAGCTATCGGGGTGTTCTGAAGATGGCGCCTCAAACCCAAACGAGGCGCCGCGCCAGCCGTCGACGTAGAAGGTCATTCTGGCCTGGCCACCGTCACGGAAGGGTCGCATGGTCTTCAGGATGAAGTCCATCATTCCAGTCCATGAACCGAGAACATCCGCATGTGCGCCCAGGAACACGCCGCCATCAGCCGTCGGAAGAAAAGCCGCCAGCTGGTCGGCCGGCCGCCGGCCATGGCTCGGGCCTCGCAGACTGATCGTGACAGTTGGCGCATCTGCGACTGGGGCGCTCGCGCTGCCGCGTGAGCTGAAGCTCTGATCCATAGGACATCTCGGCTGTAACGACCGGGGTACCCGGCCATCTCACCTCTTGCAGGAAGAGAGCTTAATAACTTCCTGCAATGATGCGATAACGGATCTACTTAACAGCGCGAGCCTCCATTTCGGAGAAGGTCGGTCAGATGCCGCGCAAAACACCACGATTATCGTCCCCGTTTGGCTGCCGCACAGCGACACGGTCCAAGGCGAGGACGTCATCTGTGGTCATGTCGTACCATTTGGCCAAATGGTCATCCCGGAGAGGCTTAGCCATTTCACCACGATACTCTCGAGCCCAACCTACAAGCATGGCGCGTCCAGGCATGATAGCAACGCGCCCATCAGGCAACCGCATGCGCCACAATCCACCGGCCTCATCCTCGAGCCGGTGCTTTGCGACCAATTCATCAAGCTTATCGGGCGAAGGCTTCAGCGCGGCTGCGTTAAAATCTCTCCGCAGGTTATCGAGCAGATAGGCATAGGGATCGCGCGGTAATTCGGGGGACGGCGGCGTGAAGACGGAAGGAATGACGTCAATTGATCTATCCGAACCGGAAATTGAGCTTGAGAATGTAGCAGAATTTGCCGGGGCACGTTGCATGGTGGCCTCGGCATCATTTCGGCGCTCAAGTTTGAAGAGGCGTTCCCGCAGATCTTCCACTTGCCCTTCCAAGCGGCGGAGAATGATCCGATCTCTTTCGGTTGCACCAAGCCGCTTAAGCGCTTCATCTCCAGAAGCCTCAGCATCCTTGCGCCATTGTTCAATCTCATTGGCAAACCGCAGAGCTTTGGTCACACGGAACCATGCCGCGATCGCAAGCCCTACAGCAAATAGAGCCAGGCCAGTCGCGATAGCTGAAATCAGATTGAACATTACGGGTTGCCCACGTCAACGCGCAGAAACTGGTCACGCTGATCCTTTGGATGCGCCAGCATGTCGACCAAAAGATGCAGAGCCTCAACGAACGGCGGCTTCACTGGCCGCGTCAGCTCGGCTTCCCTGACCATCTCTTTTATCGTGCCACGAGCAATGCTGTCCTTTGCCTTCAGGCTACCGCCCTGGCTAATCGTGAGGTTAATCCCCGTGGCAACCTTCAGCGCGTCTAGGAACTCCTGGAAGTCTGCCATGTCGATCGCACTAGGCTTCTTGCCAGTGACCTGAGCAAGTTCCGCTTCTGCAGTGAGATTGCCACCGTATTGCAGCTCGAGCCCAAGCCCCAAAGGCAAAAATGCCTCCACGTTACTTGCTGATGACGGCGCGTCGTGAAGCAAGCCTCGTGCCACCTCCTGCTTTGGGTTGACCGAGAAGATCAATTCCGGCGGATTACCTTTCAGGCCAGCACCCAACATTAACATTCGCGTCAAATGTTGCTGGTCGGGCTTCGTCAAGAGCCGGAAATAGCTGGACCCGCGGCCTGCCATCAAGATTGTTGGGTGCGCAGCCAGCCTGGGATCCACTTGGCCGCCGGCCAGCACTTTTTTGAGTACGCGGCCAGTATACCACAGCAGTCCTGCAAGTGCCGTTGACGCAGTAACCTGCAGCCGTTGCAAATCAGGATCAGCGCCGGCGGTGGTGTCCATGAACCTCTTGAGCTGATCGCTAAAACTTGGTTTGCTGGCCGCCAGCTCGATCAACAACCGACGTTGCTTACGATGGCTATCATCGTTGGGTAGGTCGGCGGTGGGATCGGTGCCGCCCATAGGCGCCTTTTTCAGCAGACTGCTGTTACGTTCTAACCAGTTGGAAAAGAAATCCCCTGCCGCAAGCCTCACTGAGCCGCGCCACAGCGCTTCCTTGTGTAGATAGATCGCAATGTCGGTGGTGCCCCCGCCGATATCCAACATCACAGACAGCTGTGTGGGCGCGGTGAATGCTTGCTCCGAGTCATCACAGAAGTACGTCATCGCAGCTTCTGCCTCAGTACGATGCTCGACGCGTGCCTTAGCTGATAAAGCTTGTGCAACCTGCTCAGTCATCCGCTTGAAATAGGCGGTTTCACGGTCGGTAAAGGCCTGCGGATAGGAAAAGCGCCAGTTAATGCGCTCTGGCGTGACACCCTTGTCTCGCAGTTCGGCCGCCACTCTAAGAACCAGATCCTGAAGGAACCTGAGTGCCGCGACGTTGTTCTCACCATCACCACCAGGGCCGGCCTGCCACTTGAGGCCAGCCTTCAAAGTCTGATTGGCCACCCATTTGGCCACCTCGCGCGAAGACTTTCCTTCGGGCGGAGGCACAAACAGAACCTGCCCTGCATTTGGCCAGTCAGCGGCAGCCTCTGGCGTATTGTCACGCTGCTTCAACATGGTCGGGAAAGGCATACCAAGGCCGATCCCAGCGAAGAAATCCGCCAATGTCACATACTTCTGCTGCGCCCATGCATCCATTTGTGAAGGATCAACCGCAATAATTGGCAGCGAGCGCGCTTTCAGATGTGCTGGCTCTGACCGTTGGTTTGCCTCCACGTAGGCGATGCTGCTGGTGGTTCCGAAATCGATCGCCACTTTTGCGCGCTCTTGGGTAGTCAGCGCAGGTGCTCGGCGACTAACCAGCACCAGTCCGCAAGACCGTTCAAGGGCATCACTTTGTACCGCCACGGCGATGGCCTCGATGCCCATCTTCGTGATTTGCCATTCGCCGCGTATCTGCGACGAGTCGGCAAAACGCATCCGCTGCAACCAAGGCTCACCCTGGTCGGGCAGCTGGCCCGTCTCCTGGGCACAGAGCTTTCGCAACACTGCTCCCGAGCCCCAGCCGGCGGCACGTTCGTTCCGACCAGGCCCAGCTGCATTCAGGTCTGCCTGAAGCAATCGGAGCGAGACAGCAGCCTGAGGCAGCACTTCGGCAAATGGGTTGGCGGCGCTCTGCAGGAAATCAAAGGGCCAGTCGGCCGCAGCAAAATCGGGCCAGACAGCCATGGAGCTGTCGATGTCCGCACGCTGGATCTGGTCGGGTTGCCAACGTCGCCGAAGCGTATGCAGCCGCCCGTCCTCAAGACGGACCTCAAAGGTGGCTTCACGGTCTTTGCCGTTGGCCGTGAGGCGGACAGCGCTCCGGAGTCGATCGCCATCAGCCAGCAGCAGCGCCAACGGCGTTACTGGCAGCGGAACTGGGCAATTCGGTCCATGGGCAGCAGGCGGTGTTCCGTCAGAATCCACAACACACGGCGTCCAAAGCTCGTCTACTGTGATTGCCAGCCAGCCATCCTTGGCAGCTTTCGCCTTTACGCGCGCCGGATCATTCAGCGCATCCTTGAGTGTGAGCTCACGATAGACATGAATGGATGCCGCCGACCCTCCAATTGTCCGCGGCAGATCCTCATCGATCAACACGACGCCACCAAATGGCGCCGGATCACTCATGGGTCGCAGCGCCAACTGTGTATGGGAGAAGCCAGGATTGAACTGAGTTGGGTCAGTTTCGAAGCTGCTGTCCAGGACGCTGTGCAGCCCTGTAAACGGCAAATTCAATCGGCGGGCGCGAACGGCCAGGCGCCGTCCGCGCTGGCCACTGCCAATCAGCGCCTCGATATCGCCTGCGTAGGCTTGAAGCTCGCGAGCGAGGCCATCCCAGGACTTTCCACTGACCCCCTGCCCTGCCAAGGCATTCACAATGCCGTTGGCATAGTCAGCAATGATGCCGAGGTCTGTCGCCGAAAGGTCGGAGGCAAGCGGATCGGCGAGGCCTTTCTCCGCAAAGACAACACCAGGGATACGCAAAGCTGTGGCGCTGTGGCCGGCAGCCAACAATGTATCAGGCGTCAGCATGGCCACGTCCACGCTCTGACCGCCCCTGGGCACAACCCTGAGCAGGACCGGCCTTAACCAAGCCTCCTGTGCAGACGCGGCATGAATGCCCTCAGCTGGCGACAGCTCGGAAAGCACACCACGCCAGCGGGGATTACCTGCATCGAGCGGCACCTCTCGCAGGCTGAGCGTGTATTCACCGGAGAAGCGCGGTTGCAAGGCCAGCAGTGCCAACAAAGCGCGCCATTGGCGACGCGTGCGTGCATGCAGCTGGTGTCGATTGTTGAACAACGCCTGACGCCACGCGCGGACCGGTGCCCAGGCATCTGGAACACTCTTGATGACGGCGTCATCAGCTTGCTGGCTGATATTCAGATCAGCGGCCAGCTCCTTCAGGTCTGGCAGTTCCAACCACTGCCCAGAGACTGCAGGCTGCCCCAGCTCTTGATGGGTCAGGCCGGGCAAAAGATAATGAGGCATCAGATGCTCCCCTTAAACTGCACAGCCACGGTGGAGCGCCGTCATGAACATGCCCAGGCCTGGCGCATCCTCTTTGCCCGCCCGACCAATCTCCGTGAGAAGACTGGCTGCATTTCCTGGGTCGAGCTTGCCTTCCGCGGGGACGATCAAATCATTAAATGCCGCTTCGTACGCCTTCTCGTCAGCCAGATCCTTCAGCTGAACGGCCGCTGGCGGTTCATTGGTGTTGATCGGCGCGGCCAATTGCTTGTCCGTTTTCCAAAGGTTGAACGACTGCCCGGATCCCCTAGCGTAGGCCTCTACCATGGCAGCCCATTCAACCAAATGAACCAGATAACGATCCAGCGCTTCCACGTGCGGGCCTGTATTGTCGGACAGTTTGCCAAGGTTCTGCGCCTTGGCCCATGCATCCCTCAGGAAGCCCAATCGCTTCTTGGGATTGAGCGCCAGAGGTTCCCAATGCCGCCACGCCGTTGCAAGCCTTAGCAAGCGGCCAAGCTTCTCATAGGCCTCGACCTCCGGAAGATCTGACCAGTTCCAGCCGTTGGCTTGCTGCAGTGCTGTGGCGAACACTTTCGGGCCGTCAGCGCTCGGACCGTCTTTGAGGAAACGACACCCGCCCAGGGCCGCGACCAGTTCCACAGCAAGCGCCGGATTGCTTTGCGCATCGCCTTGCGGGGCATGGTAGGCAAGCCGCGTGTAGGGTTGTGAGCCAACAAGATAGAGGTCGCTGAACAGCGCGCCATGGGGCGAGGTCAGTTCGGCATAATGCTCAAGTGCACTGCGGGTCTGCAGCAGCAACTCTTCCTGCCGTGCAACGTTGGCCGCATCGCCTTCAGCATCCTGATCAGGATCCCGAAAATCAAAGTAGGGCAGCATCAGTACACCGCCAATGCTCAGGTTGTCGCCCATGCGCATCTTGGCAGCGTGGTTACGGATCAAGCGCGCTAGGGTTGGAAAGCCAGCCGCTCCAGTTCCACCGAACAGGCTGCCCATCAACAACACCCGAACAGGATTGCCGTTCAGGGCTGGCGCCATTGCCTGGGTGAGTTCAGTCCAGAAGTCAGGCTGAGGCGTAGCGCGGATGGCCGTGGTCAACGCGGTAGCCCCAACATTGGGCCTGGCGCGATAGCCGCCACCAAGACCCATGTCCTGCTCAGTCCGAGGGCAATACAGGAGATCGAAGAGGGCCCTGTCTTCCTCGTCTAGCTTCCCCAGCAACTTGGACAAGGTGCTGCCGCCATCATGCGGCGTCCAACGGGACGCAAGCGTCAAATTGTGGGCGAAGAGATCATCGGTAACGACATGCGGCTGGCCTGGCGTCCGCCATAGCTTGCGACAATTCTCATAGGCTTTGGCAACACGCTCGAGCCGGGCTGTGTTGCCATTGCCACTGTCCTGATCGATCGGGAACAAGTGCACGTCACTGGGGCCGATCCCGGCAGCAACAAGATGCGTGAGGGCTTCACCGAGTTTTGCACCGGTGCCGCCCATGGTGATGACGATGGCTTTGGTCATGGCGCTCACTCCATCCCGAACGGCACGTTATTGCCGCCAGGCACCGATGGGCGCAAACGGTGCGGTGTGGCCAGAAGGCTGGCCAGCCACCACGTGATCAGCAATATCAATACGATGGCGGCGCTGAACCATAGCTTGCCAGCCTGAACGAGGTAAGTCGCCACTTCGTCACTCACCGTCGCCAAATAAGCCAGGACAGCAACGGCCACGATCTGCACAAGGGTCAAACCCCACCAAGGCACAGACAAACTGCGCGCTGACTGGGGACCAACCACGGATGGCAGTTTCGCCGCCACAACGAACGTCCACACGATGCCCAGAACGATTGTGGCAAGGACGCCCTGCCAAATGGCCTCTACCAACCGGCCCGCAACCTGCTCGCGGATTGTGTCGACCAGGACGTTGCCCTGATTGCCTTGGGTTTGGCCTTCGTCGTCTTCAACCTCTGGCAAGGCAGACTCGCCAAACTCATTCTCATCCGCATCACCTGCTTCGGACGTGTCGGCGGGCTCGGCCTGCTGTACGCTGGACGCGTTATTCAAGACTGATGGATCGAGCCAGCGAGTGTCAGCCAGCTGGGCATTCACGCCCCACCACAGCACGGCCCCAGCCAGCAGCGGCAGCAGCAGAACCGAAAGAAGGGCAACAACCCAGTGCTTTCCGGTCATTCTTTCACCTTCAAGTTAAACTGAAACAGTTGGTTCGGCCGGAACGGCAGCTCAACACTGCCTTTCTTCCCAAATGGCACCTGGCGCGCCAATTGGTCGTCACCCGCTTCAAGTATGTCCGCCAACACAGCCAGCTGGAGCGCCTTCACGAAACCAGGCTGCGGCTTCTCCGATGGCGACAGGCTCCAGTCACGCAGCCACTTGGTGTCTGGATTTGGACGCGCAAGCCCCTTGTTGCCCATGAGCGCCGTGACCCGATAGCTACCAGCCGGCAGCCCCTTCAGCGAAGCAGCATCCAACCGGAACTGCAGACTGCGCTTATCATTCGCCTCCCACCAAACAGGCAGCGGCTTGGACAGAAGCTGCCAGCCTCCTTGCTTGGTCTGCAGTTCGACCAATGCGGTCCCCGTCAGTGGGCCTTGCCAGATGGTACCCGGCAATAGCCTTTCCCTGCCTGCCACTACGCGCTCCAGCCGCCCTTGCTGTTCGGCAAAGAGCTGCTTGTCGATCTGATAGGCCCCAGGATTACCTGAGACACCCCCTCCCATCGTTGTGGGAAGCGGCACATTCCGCGGGCCCCCTCGCCCCCGGAACAACGCAACATTGAGGCGCTTGCCTGAGAAAGACGGCGCCCCACTGCCGCGCAAGCCTTGGACCAATCGGACCAGATCGGTTTCCGGACCAACGGCAAGGATGAACAGGGGCCGCTTGGTGGCGCCAGCAAAACTGCCACCGCCCAGCCCTGGAACGCCCGTTATCTTCCCCTTAAACGGCGCCTCTACGCCAAGAATGGCCACAGCGCGCCCCTCTTCCAGCATCGCCTTTAGAGGCACGCCCAGGGCGACCGCCGGATCAGCCGCCATTTCATTGCCATCCAGCCACAGATCGCTGACGATCAAAGTCAAGCTTCCAACTGGTTGCTTGCGAACCTCCGCCAGAACCTTGTCAACGCGGCTGGTCTGATTGCCGCACGGCGAAGCCGTCGGCTTGGAGAAGACCGCCGGCTTGCTGAAGGAATCGATGTCCCCTGTGATTGGAGCGATCTTGTCACCAAAACAGCGCCATTTCAGAACTGACTTGGGCGGCGTGCCAACGCCATTGGTCAGCAGCGTAAGCAGGTCACCAACGGGCTTCTCGTTGAACTGCGGCTGCACAAAGCCAGCCATGGTTCCCGATGCATCAAGGTAGACATCAAGCGCGGGCGCAGGAGGTGGAGCGACAGCAGCCGAAGGCGACGCCGCCATGAGAAGCGGCACGGCTAAAGATATCCACAACCTCTTGCTTGTGACGTAGCCCACGCACTCACCCCCGTTCCGATACATGACTGGACCGTTATGGAGCTTTATGGCAACTCCCAAATCACGGCAAGGCCAGCGAGGGTAATGATTTCACATGGATTTGTACGCGCTTCTTCTCGCTTTTACGATCGTCGGCATCGTCGTGCTGGTGGTCTGGACCCTGTCAACGTGGGGCACCTTCCGTTCCCGGATAAACGCCATCGCTTTGGCGGCAGACAGCGACCAACGGGAGGTCATGCGGCGCATGGCAGCCCTGCCCGCCAACGATCATATCCCTGACGAAAGCGATGCCGAAGCCGATGGCGCGCTGCGGAGCATGCCAGTTCTGCTCTCGAGCGACTTTCTGGCGAGCCGTCGCGGCGGCCCGCTCGGACTGGCCTGGCGGGAACTGGAACAGAGCTTGATGATGACTAGCCATGGGCAGGCACTGAGCCGCAGCCCTCAGGACATCTTCTCGCCAGACCTGCTTTACCAGAAAGACGTCGATCTCCGTCGGTTTGAGGCCTACCCGAACATCCTCGTTGGCACCGGCCTTGCCACCACTTTTGTGCTGCTCGCGTTGACGATTGGGGTCGGTGTAAACACCCTGAACGCGTCCGACACACAATCCATTTCGGCGATTGTGCCATTGCTGAAAGCAAGCGCACTCAAGTTTCTGACCTCCATCGTCGGCATTGGCTGCTCGATCTTTTTCATCGTCGTCCGCAATCGCGGGGTGCTTCGTGCCGAGACTGCCCTGGCAGAGTTGGCGGACGAGCTTGCGAGCGCCCTGCCACAGGTGAGCCAGCAATCGCTGCTGGCTGATCTGGTGATGCAATCGGTAGAACAGAACCGCCTCACCAAGGCGCGCAACGAAGATATGGCGGCAGCCGTGGCAGCGTCCGTTCGCCAGGAGCTGGAAAACGGGCTGGTCGCAGCGCTGACCCCCATTGCGGATCGGATGACGGATCTGTCGCAGCGGGTTGCAGAGGTGAATGCCAAGCAGATCGAGATGATGGCTGCAGCTTTCGCGCGCGACCTTGGTATTGCCATTGAGAAGTATAGCCGCACACTTGCGGAACAGCTGGAGACGGCGGTGACCCGCTTTGCCGAGGTGCCGCCAGCCATTGAAGCGGCTGCCAATGCCTATGCCGAAGCGGTTGATGACAGCGTGCTGCGCATGCGTACCGGCGCAGACAACGCGGCTGAAATCTACGGCGGGATCGAAACGCTGTTGCGCGACCTGACGGCTGCCGTGGCTGCCGCAGATGATCGGCTCAACAAGTCGGTCCAAGGCTTCCGAGGCGAGCTGGAGGATGGGGCTGAAGGTCTTCGCATGGCCCGGCAAGCGCTGGTGGATGCCTTGCCTGTGGTGGACGCCATGCGCCAAGCCGCGCCTGCCGGTGCTGCGCTCAATGAAGCTGCGAAACTGTTCCAGCGAGCTGGTGTTGAAGTGGTTCCGGCATTGCTCGCCTGGCAGCAGGGCCTTGCAGGCCTGGACACGGGGTTGGCCAACGTGATCGACAAGATCGATGCCCTGTTTGAGCGAGCGGCTGTGGACAGCGGGATGCCCCTGGCTGCCACCCTGCCCCCTGAACCGCAGAGCGCCGTTTCGCCACCAGAGCAGCCTGACAGTAGCGTTGCGCCACCAACTGCCGGAAATCCGGAAATCAAGGCATTCGCGCCGCCGCCAGCGTCGCCAGAGCCGCCGTCCTCAGAAGCTGAGGGGCAACCATGAGCCGAGCCCGCCGCGCCGCACCAGCCGACAACTTTTACGCGTCTGTCACCGACCTGGTGATCGGCTTCCTGTTCATCTTCATCATCCTGCTGGTGTCCTTCGCCATCGGGTTCCGGATTGAACAGAACAAGCTCCAGCGTGCGGCCGAACTGCAGCAAAAAGCTCGGGCTCAGCTCCTTGAAGCCGTGGTCAAGAGGGCCGGGCTGGATCCAAAGAAGCAGGCGGCGCTGGATCAAGGCATCATTCGGCTGCCGCAGGATACTTTGTTCGACAACAACAGCGCTGCTCTGCGGCCAGGAGGTGAGCCGACGCTCCGCCGCCTTGCATCTGCACTGCAGGCAGAGGTGCCATGCTACACTCGCACCCGCATTGCGGCCTGCCCAAAGGACAGCGCGCCCGTTCTCGATGCGATTTACATCGAGGGGCATACCAACAGCTTGCGCGCCAAAGCCCCTTGGAAAGACAATTGGGAGCTCTCGGCTGCCCGCGCGACACGCGTCCGTGAGACACTGGTCCAGACGGAGCCAGGCCTAGGCAAACTTCTCAACGCTGACGATAAGAGCCAGGTGCCGTTGCTGGGTATCAGCGGCTATGCCGAAAGCCGTCTTGTCGACACGAAGAACCCCGCCGCCGCAGAAAACCGCCGCGTGGACCTGCGCTTCACCATGGTTCCGCTCAAATGACAAATGCGGGTCCCCGCATTGCTCAACAGCGCTTCCAGGCACTCGACAATCGCGTCGATGCCCTCGCTGCTGAACTGGAGGCGCTGGCAGCTCAGAGGCGACTTTCGGACGCATATACAGGCAACCCGCAGACTGATCGCAGCAACAGCAACAAGAGAGAGAAAGGCGCCCCAGACAGAGGCAGAGGATGGCCGGGCCTGGAAGGGAGCCCGCGCCCACCGGGTCCAGGTGGCAGCGAACAACGGCCTGGCGGGCGGGAACAGGGTAGCCCTGGGCCAACGACACCGCCAAAGCCCATTGTGCACCCAGACCCGGAGATCCTCACAGACTTTGATCGCATCGCTCGTGTGCATTTGCTGATTTGGCTCGCAATCAGCCTAGCGATCCTTGGCATTACCTTTGGCTTGCCCTTCGTCCTTGCACTGTTTTGATCGTATCTGATCGTAGGGCGTCCCCTAGAACCGGAGCCAAGTGCCATTGCTGCAATCCACCTGCGCAATCGGGAGTGCGCTGGTTTCCCACGTTCGCACTGCCGAAACCCATCGACGGATCTGCTCCGCTTGAAGGGTCACAGTGGAATTGAAGTCCAGCTGAAGGCACAGGTTTGAATGAAACCAGGCTGGGAGAATTCAGGAAAACGCCAAACTCGTTGAATGAAAGGCAATGTCAATGATCGCATGAGGCGTTTGCGATATGCGCATTATATTCTCAACGACAGTACAAAATAACAGCGTTCGTCATCTTTGGCCTCAGAGAATACAACAAACTTCTTATCGAACGATATTGATAAACCGTCATACTTTTTATGACGGCCGAGCTTTACGACATCTTCCGCCGACAGCCTACTGTCCACTGCCAATTCCGGAACTTTATTGTCGCATTCAGGCCTCAAATTCATCTCGGAAACAAATTTGCCTGCCGCGGAAACACCGTCCGCAATAAGCGCGTATTCTCCATCCTTCTCCTTGAGGCTCAATGACACAGGAGTATCAGGGCTGGTGACAATGTACACACCGGCCCAAAACAAGTCAAAATCATGATTGTTGATGGCCCAGGAACCCCCATCAAGCGCCTTTCTCACTTGCTTGAAGTGCACGGGAGGCACTTTCAGTGTCTTGATCGGAACAGACAGTCTGAACACACGATCGACCAAGACCAATTTTTCGTCGCCGGTGCTCATCGAGCAGTTACCAGCCAAGCGACGCAGGAGTGGTCGAGCTCGCTTGGCAGTGCTGAGAGCCATCTCAAATTCGAATGGCTTCAGCGCGGCGTTCTGGCATATCAGCCCCTTGCTTTGGCCGTTTAGGACCATTTCTCCCCCGGCAAGAGAAGCATCCGAGGGTTGAACAGCTGCGGGGCTTGAGACGAACATAAATCCCAAGTAATTGAACGCACTTGCCAGAGCTTGGCACGACAGTCCGTCGGTAGGGACGGCGCCATCGCCAACCCTAAGCGGCGCAGGCGCCACGACCTTTCTTACCGTAAATCTGAATATGCCGCCTTTTGTGTCTTCAAGACACAAAAGAGACTCTCCCTCTTCGTATGTTATCGATTTATATGACGTTGGTTGCCAAGGCTTCCCTATCCATTTTTTCTCTGTCCTTTTTGTCGTTTTATTTTCCTTAGATATGAGCTTCGGCTGTGTGAAAAATTTCTTGAACGCACTCTGCGGAATCAGGAAGGCCACCCCATCATCAGGGACATGGCGTAGCGGCTCGGCAAAAATGATCTCGGTCTCGCAGCTCACGCTGGCTGCAGTGCACGTGAAGCGGATGGCTTTCGGCGTGATGGTGATGCACGTCTGGTGATCGTCTGCGTCATGCCCAGGCCGACCAGGACCAATGGCGTCAAATGCCTTGTTGCTCGCGGTGGGCTCACCCTGCATCCAAACCGCGACAAGCGCGGCGCACAACGTTTTGGGGTCAATATGGAATTGGAGGTTTGCGTCCTCTTTGTGCACGATCACTGGGGTGCCGTCCGCATAGGTGAGCTCGAGTTCCAGGTGCTGACGGAGATACGCTAGCGCCGCTTCAGACTGCTCCTCCTGCTCAGCTTCCTCGCGGTCCTGGTCGTCTGCCTGCCTTTGATCTGGAATACTGGTCATGGCGCTTTCCTTGGTTGCAAGATCAGCCGACATATAGGCCGGGGGGAGTAAAAAATTTCACCGCACCCTCCATTTCATGTGCGACGTTCACCACCGTTGGGCACGTTGCCCGCATTTTTCATGAACAACCAGGGAACGCCACTGGGGTACACATGACTGATGGATCATTGCGCTGGATCGAGAAATACCGACCACACCGGTTTGAGGACGTCGTTGGGCAAAGCAAGTGTGTCGAGCAGCTACGCTCGATGGTTGTAACCAGGCGGCGTGGCAGCATCATCCTGCATGGTCCCAGCGGCTCCGGCAAAACCACGCTGGCCAAGATTTATGCCCAAGCGGTGATGTGCGAAGCCCCACTTGAGAATGGCTCACCATGCAGCAGGTGCGATGCGTGCGACCTCTATGAAGCCTCCCGCCAGCCGCACTTCCACGAGATCAACAGCGCTCTGGATGGCTCGACCCAGGAAGTCCGGAACCTGGTTGAAGGCGACCTTTTGATAAAGCCGTTCCATGCGGATGCGCATGTCATCTACTTTGATGAAGCGCACACGCTGACGAACAAGGCGCAGCAGGCGCTCTTGAAGCCCCTGGAGCAGACCTCCGAGCACATCGTGTACATCTTTTCCCTGATAGAGCCGGAGGCGCTGATTGCGCCCTTGCGCGCTCGATGTGATCAGTTTTCGTTGGGGCGACCAACCCCTGACGAAGCGCGCCGCTACCTGGAGCAGATCTGCCAATCTGAAGGGCTGAGCTGTGAGCCAGCCGCCTTCGATCTATTTGTTCGCTATGCGCCGTCGTTCCGGCAGCTTGCGCAAGCACTGGAACAAGTGGCGACGGCAGCACAGGGCCGTCCAATCACTGTGGACGGCGCGCGCACCGAGCTGCGGCGGGACACGGTCGGACATGTGCTGGACTATTTCCAGGCATTGGTTGCAGGTGATCTCGACCAGCAACGCGCATCGCTAGCGGCTGCGCAGCTGAGCCCAGCCGAACTGGCCAATCGGATCCTGGACCTGCTGCTCCACCTCAAGCTCACCCAGGTTGGCCCCTCCCGCGTTCAGCGGCAGAACAGTGACATTGGGCTTCTGGTGGACGATGGCGACTGCCGGGCTCTGGTGGCGGGCTTGGCGGCCAGGGCCGAGGTTCTGGGCATCGAGCTCGCGACGCTGATGGATGAAGTGCTGGAATTCTGGTCCTACATGCCGCTGCGGATCGACGAGACGGTGCTTGAGGCCCAGGTGGTCCGCTTTCACGACCTGATGACAATGGACCGCCCGGTGCAGCGTGACCGCAGCGAGATCGCAGCTCGCATTGTACGGGCAAGCGAAGGAACCGCGTATCGATCAAATGCCGGCCGCCGCAAGCCGCCAGCCTGGCGAACCGGTGATGCAAGCAGCCGTGCTGACCAAGGGACGCACTTGAACGCCCGGCAAGCGGAGGAAATCTACACGGCCGCCACGTTCCTGGCGCAGCGCTACGGGGTGACGTTCAACGCGCGTCTGACCCTGAACCACGCTGCGCTGGGGATCAGTGACGAGAAACAGGCCGTGGCGCTGACCTCCGACCTCGGCAAAGAGCTTGGCCAACGATTTGATGTCTGGTTGAAAGACGATCCTGGCGGCCCGGACAAAGCTTTGTTGCACCGGGTCGTGCTGCACGAACGCTTGTCCGACGGCACGCTCGCGTCAACGATCCTCTTGCACCTGGACGGCGCTGTTGAAGCCAAGGCCAGAGACTGGATTTTTCGCAAATTCTTGGCTGGTCGTCAGCTCGGCGGGAACGGCTGGCAGGATGACTGGCTTGAAGTGTCACACGCCAAGAGTGCGAAGGGTGCGCTTGCTCATCAGTGGCAGCTGGTCCGGCGGCTGTGGCGCGGGCTGGACCCATCAATTGAGGTCGACGGCGTGCCGCTCATTGACCGCCTGGACGTGCCGAATGCTTGGCGCCAGCCGGCTGGCGACGTCAGCCAGCGGCGCTTCAGCGTCTCTCAAAGCCTGAGCCAGGCAAGCCGCCAAGAGATGGCAACCGACTTGCCAAGCTTCCGCTCACTGTTTGCGGAACGGAGATGGGATCAGCTGTTCTCCGGCTGGGAGCTCAAGGCATTCGAAGCGCGCCAGACGGCGCTTCACCGATTGCGGATGATTCAAGGCGACTTGCAACGCGAGCGGGCTGTCGCCACCGATTCTTTGGCCATGCGCCAATTGGCATTTGAGGAGGAGCAAGTCCAGATAGAAGTCAAAATTATGCTTAAAAATCAAATATATAACATCATTTAGAGGGCCGAAGATCCGAGATAAAGATGCGATTTACGTACCTCATAAAATGCGAGTTGCGAGTTCGGAGTCGATCACGAATGCTCAGTCAGACATCCGCAGGAAGAACCGGGACCGAACCTAGCACGCCTGCGGCCCTCGGCAAGCGCCGCAACCCGCACGGCGCCGCTTGAGCCGACTTAGCCCAACTTGACCCTGCAAGTGGCAACCCATCATGACTGGCCTCAGTTCGGTGTAGACGGCGCGATGTGGCGCAGGACATGCCCAGACAAAACCGGGTCGAGGCTGTCAGCGTAACCGTTGGCCCATGCCTCCCAATCCGCCAGCTGCTGAGGTGGGACCTTGCGCACGCCGGCCTCAACGGCTGTCTTCACCCTGGCAATAAGCGACCGGATGTCTTCTGCCTTGCGCAACAGGTCGCCACTCTCCTTGAGCGCTGCCAGTCGCGCGGCACTGGCCTCCGCGATCCGCGCCTGGCGCTCCGCCTCCTCTTGCCGCCGCCGCTTTTCCAGCATTTCGATATGCTCCCAGAGCGACGCGCGGTAGCCGGCTTCTCCAGCCACGATGATGGCTGCGGCGACCTCAGAGAGGCATGACTCGAGACGGCTATCCTTGGTGTCAGACCAACTCAACTGCATCTTGTGGCGCATGGTGATGTGCAGACTGAGCTTGAGCGGCGTACCTGCCGATAGCTCCTCGGCAGGTTCCCGGCGGCCATGGCGCATCACTGTCTTGTATGACGACAGCGTGGAGAAGCTCAGGCGGACACATTGCTCCCCCACCTGGACGCTAGCCTGCAGCTCGTACTGGTGTTCATAGACCTCGCCGTGGCAGCCGCGCTTGTGCAGCGCATGAAAGAGCCCGTTGAGGATCCGCAGCTTTCGCTGGGCAAGCGGCCCGTCAAACAGTGGAGCGTCCCACGAGTAGCGGCTCTTGGCGAACCGCTGGCGCCTCCGCTCCTCACTCTGAAGCAACCTCCGCAAACCCGGTGCAGGCTTGGAGAGGTCCCTGGGCACAGCCACCCGGCCAATGGCAGCACGCTCCCGGTCCAGTAGTGCGTCGAGATCCTCGGGCACCTCGATGGAGGCAAACGGACCTTCGGCTGATATCGGCGGCGCGGGTGAGACTTTGCCGGCAAAGCGGCCATCAAGCCGTATGCGCTGCGACTCTCCCGGCCGGCGTGGCGGAGTCTTGGGCAGCACAGGCGTCAGCTTGCCGGCCCGCAGCTTGTTCCAATAGCCCTGCTCCGGAAGAATGACGCCTTGGGCCTTCAGCAGCTTGCGCAAACCGGTATCGGTCATGCCGATCTGGGCGGCCAGGTCACGCATTGGCGCTAACCAGGCGAAGGCGATGAGGTCGCCGAGCATGACGGTAAAGCTGCCGTCGCCATAAACCCAATAGCGCATCGCCCCTCCCCCAAGTCCTCTCATTGTCCAAGAACGGCCCTTCCGTGGGCTCGCTCGCCAACCTTCCAACCAGAGCCGCGAAACGGCGCCGGTCGCATTGCCAGAATGCATATGCCGGGGCTCGTCCGCCACCTCGCCGTTCACGCGGCCGGACGGCACCGTCGAAGCTTTGAGCTGCTTGCCAGCCGGTCGGATTAGCGGTCAAAGAGAACGCACGCGTGCAATTCGGGAATCTCCATGAATCAACAGTCATTGTCGGCATTCATCTGGTCTGTCGCTGACCTGCTGCGGGGAGACTATAAGCCTGCGGATTATGGCAAAGTCATCCTGCCGTTCACCGTGCTGCGCCGGCTGGATTGCGTGCTGGCGCCGACCAAGGCGGCAGTGCTTGAAGAGATGAAGCTGCGCGAGAGCCAGGGCATGAACCCGGACGCCTTCTTGCGCCGCAAGTCTGGGGTCAGCTTCTACAACGCCTCGCCGCTCGATCTGAAGGCTGTGCTGGGCGATGCCGCCAACGTGGGCATGAACCTCACCGCCTATCTGCAGGGGTTCTCGCCCGAGGTGCGCGACGTGTTTGCGCGGTTCGAGTTTCACAACCAGGTTGACCGGCTGGACAAGGCCAAGCTGCTCTACCTGGTCGCCGAGAAGTTCGCCGGCATCGATCTGCATCCCACCAAAGTCTCGAACATGCAGATGGGCCATGTGTTCGAGGAGCTCATCCGGAAGTTCGCTGAAGCCTCCAACGAGACGGCCGGGGACCACTTCACCCCCCGCGAGGTCATCCGTCTGATGGTCAACCTGGTGTTCGTTGAGGACGATGAAGCGCTGACCAAGCCGGGCATCGTCCGCACCATCTATGACCCCACTGCCGGAACCGGCGGCATGCTGTCGGTCGCTGATGAGCATTTGACCGCTCAGAACCCCGGTGCCCAGCTCACCATGTTCGGCCAGGAGCTGAACCCTGAGTCTTACGCGATCTGCAAGGCCGACATGCTGATCAAGGGCCAGGATGTCAGTAACATCGCCTTTGGCAACACGCTCTCCGAGGACGGGCACGTTGGGCGGCAGTTCGACTACATGCTGGCCAACCCGCCGTTCGGCGTGGAGTGGAAGAAGGTCGAGAAGGAGGTCCGCAAGGAACACGAGACGCTTGGTTTCGCCGGGCGCTTCGGGCCAGGCCTGCCACGTGTGTCGGACGGCTCGCTCCTGTTCTTGATGCACATGCTGTCCAAGATGCGGCCGGAGGCCCAAGGCGGCTGTCGCTTCGCAATCGTGCTCAACGGCTCACCACTGTTCACAGGCGGCGCTGGCAGTGGCGAGAGCGAGATCCGTCGATACCTGCTTGAGAATGACCTGGTGGAGGCGATCATCGCCTTGCCAACGGACATGTTCTTCAACACCGGTATTGCCACCTACGTTTGGGTCATTTCGAACCGCAAACCCGCGCACCGCAAGGGCAAGCTGCAGCTGATCGACGGCTCCAGCTTCTGGCAGAAGATGCGCAAGTCACTTGGGTCCAAGCGAAAGGAACTTGGGGAAACTGACATCGCCGCCCTCACCCGCCTGTTCGGTGAAGCTGAGGAAGCTCAGCTGGCGACGGTGCTGAACGCCGACGGCAAGGAGATTGCGCGGGAAATCATCTGGGAGGATGAAGCCCCGCCCCAAGCGCCTGCAGGCGGCAAGGTGAAGCTGGCACCGCTGTCCCGCGTCTTCCCCACCACCGCCTTCGGTTATCGCACCATAACTGTGGAGCGGCCCCTTCGAGACGAACGCGGCAACATCGTGCTGGGCCAGCGCGGCGCCGCCAAGGGCAAGCCACAGGCCGATAGCAGCTTGCGTGACACCGAGAATGTTCCACTGGCCGAGGACGTGGAGGCTTACTTCAAGCGCGAAGTGCTGCCCCATGCGCCCGACGCTTGGATCGACCACGCCAAGACCAAAGTAGGCTACGAGGTCCCATTCAACCGCCACTTTTACGTCTTCGAGCCACCCCGGCCGCTGCCTGAGATCGATGCCGACTTGCTGGTAGTGACCGACCGCATCAAGGCGATGATTGAGGGTCTGGCAGCATGACCGGCGCAGAGCTCGTCGCAGCGGTGACCGCGCTGGTGGAGGCCCACCCCGGCGTGATTCAAAGCGGCACCCGCCACCCGGCGCACTGCAACCTGTATGCCACCCATCAAGGTGCGCCAATCGCGACCGAGCCCAGCCGCAAGACTGTGGCCAACATCTGGGTCCGTGCCGACAGTGTGCGGCGTCATCGGCTGGCCCACTGCGAGGACGCGTTTTTCGATCACCGGCTGTTCGACATCAGTAAACCGAACCACAATCTTTTCCGCGAACCGGGCTTCAAGGATGTGGACCTGATCCGTTACCAACCCAAGTCGCTGTGGGAGGCCGTTCAGGTGATCGCCGAAGTGGCAGGGTTGGCCAAATGAGCGTGCCTTACCCTTCCACCAAGGACAGCGGCGTGACTTGGCTGGGGGAGGTGCCAGCGCACTGGAATGTGGTTCCACTAAAGCACCTAGCCCGGTTCTCGGGAGGCGGGACCCCCAGCCGAGACAAGCCGGCCTACTGGAACGGTGACATTCCATGGGTGTCCCCGAAGGACATGAAGGTGGAACTGATCTCCGAAACCGAGGAGTTCATTACCGCTGAGGGACTGGAGGGCAGCACAAGCGCTCTCTTAGCCCCTGGCGCCGTTTTGGTTGTTGTCCGCTCAGGCATCCTCCGTCACACTATACCGGTCGCCATTAACTCTAAGCCGGTTGCTCTTAACCAAGACATGAAGGCGATCTCGGTCGACCTTGAGAGATATAGGGCCGATTATCTGTCTCGTTTCATTCAGGGCCTGAATTCAACCCTATTGCCGCTTTGGTTGAAGCTCGGCGCGACGGTCGAGAGTATTGAGTTCTCCTATATGGCCGACACGCCGGTCCCAGTGCCGCCATTGAGCGAGCAGGCCGTCATCGCCGCCTTTCTCGACCGTGAAACTGGGAAGACCGACGCGCTTGTGGAGGAACAACGGCGGCTGATCGCGCTGCTGAATGAGAAGCGGCAGGCCGTGATTTCCCACGCAGTCACCAAAGGCCTCAACCCCCAGGTCCCCCTGAAGCCGTCTGGTATCGAGTGGCTCGGCGACATCCCAGCGCACTGGGAGGTAAGGCCTCTAAAAGCCGTTTCAACGGAGCCGGGAACTGTGTTCATCGACGGCGACTGGATCGAAGCCAAAGATATTTCAGACGATGGCATCCGTTACATCACCACCGGAAACGTGGGGAACGGTTACTACAAGGAGCAGGGTGCTGGCTTCATCAGCGACGACAAGTTTCGCGAGCTCAATTGCACCGAGGTGTTTCCCGGAGATGTTTTGATCTCGCGGCTTAACGCACCTGTGGGCAGGGCCTGCGTAGTTCCTGATCTTGGTCGCCGTATCGTCACTTCAGTTGACAACGTAATCGTGAGACCGGACCACACTGTTAATCGCGGCTTTCTAGTCCACTTCCTTTCGACTAAATCCTACCTTTTTCATACCGAAACTCTGGCTCGCGGCACTACCATGCAGCGAGTAAGTCGGACCATCTTGGGCAACATCAGGATAGCGCTTCCTGACCCCAAGGAGCAGGCAGAGATCGCGCGCTTCGTTGACGAACAGATTGAGAAGCTGGACTCACTGATCGAAGAGGCCGAGCGCGGCATACATCTCCTTCAGGAACGCCGCGCCGTTATTATCTCGGCAGCCGTCACCGGCAAGATCGACGTGCGTGGCTTTATTTCAGCCGAGTCTCAAAAGGAGCCCGCATGAGCATCGAGAGGATCATTGCCTCCATCCCCAATCGCACAGCGCTGGAACGCAAGACGATGCGAGCGCATGCGCTGGCGAAGCTGGATTCAGCTAATCCTGAGCAGATCGCCGAGGCGCAGAAGCTGCTGGCAGCACTGGATGACCATGAGCAGCATCTGACTGAGGCAGATATGGCGACCATCAAGGCTCTGGCGGGCAAGCCGCTCTCGGAAAGGGTGAAGGCCGCATTCGAAATAGACCCGCCAAGCCCGACCGAACAACGCCTGATTCAGGTGCTGCTGGCCAACCCCGGAGGCAATTGCGCGGAACTTTCCACGAAGATAGGCTGGGCGCCCAACACTTGGGATCTGGGCTTTGGCGCCATCTGTGCCCAACGCGCCGCCTATCTGAATGAACTTTCTGGCACACCATCTGCCGGCAAAAGCGCCAACCTGCCCCTGCTCACACTGCAAGACCGAGGCGAGGATGGCATCATCCGCTACACGATGAAGCCAGAGGCAGTCGCGGCGTTCCGGCACCTGGGCTTTCAGGTGAAGCCGGAATGAGCACTGAAAAGCTGATCGCTGCCATTCCCGGCCAGACAAAGGCACAGCGCGACCAGATGCGCGCCAATGCCACCAACCGCCTTGCTAACGGCACACCCGTCCAGCAGGCGGAAGCCGCCGCGATCATCGCGGCAATCGACGCGTGCGAAGCGCAGGAACGTGTAGCCTTTTTGGGCGAACTAAGCGGTTTGGATGTGCCCGAACGGCTGATCCGCACCTTCACCGACGCGCCGATGACGGACACCGAGGCAAAGGTGTTGAAAGCTCTGCTCGATCATCCGGAATCGTCCACGGAACAGCTTTCGGCCGCGTGCGGCTGGAAGGACTTGTCATGGCAGCTGCACTTTGGAACGATGTGCGAACGCCGCCGGGCCTATCTGCCCCCGCCGACAGTTTACGGGGAAGACAACACGCCGTTCTGGAGCGGCATCCTCGCCGATCTCGACCAGCGGGAACATCCTTGGAAATGGACCATGAAACCCGAGGTGGCCGCTGCGCTGGCCAACCTGGGACTGCGGCCAAAGAAAGACGCATAGGAACCACATGCCGATCTACGAAGTCCGCCAGGACAGTCTGACGCCGGTCAGCGCTACCAGCTTCGAGACGGAGCGCTTGAGCGAGCGCGGCGATATCCAGCGTTTGCTCAAGGACCGTATCGAATGCCTGGAAGACGGTTTGATGGTGTTGGCCGAGGAATTCAGCGACTGGCAGGATAGCAGCCGCCGCATAGACCTGCTTTGTCTCGACACAGACGCCAATCTGGTTGTGGTTGAATTGAAGCGTACCAACGACGGCGGGCACATGGAGTTGCAGGCACTCCGATATGCGGCAATGGTGTCGGCGATGACCTTCGATCAGGCTGTTGAAGCTTACAGTCGCTTTCGCGTGCAGAACGGCAAGGGCACCATCGACCACGACGCGGCCCGTTCGGAAATCCTAGCCTTTCTCAACTGGCCCGAACCGGTTGAAGACGACTTCGCCAAGGACACACGGATCATCCTGGCGTCGGCGGATTTCAGCAAGGAACTGACGACATCAGTGATTTGGCTGCGTGAGCGGCAGATTGATATCCGCTGCGTGCGCTTGAAGCCTTACCGGTTGGAAGACGGCCGGGTGCTGATGGACATCCAGCAGTTAATACCCCTGCCCGAGGCAACAGAGTTCCAGACCCAGATCGGCGCAAAGCGACAGGCGGAACGAAAGGACCGGGTTGAGCGTCATGACCTGCGCTATCGCTTCTGGGAAGGCCTGCTGTCACGGGCCAAGGGTCGCCATTCGGTGCATGCCAATCGCTCACCGACGAAAGACACATGGCTCAGCGGCAGCATTGGCGTTGCAGGCTTCTCGATCAGTTATGCCACGCGGCAGTATAACAACAGCGTATACATCTGGATCGCCAACGATAAAGCAGCCTTCGACAAGCTGGCTGAGCAGAAGGACGCCATCGAAGCCGAGTTTGGTTCGCCATTGGAATGGACTGAAACACAGGGTGTGCTGGGCCGTGGCATCTCATTTCCGCAAGATGGAGGCTACCGGTCCGACCCCACCGAGTGGCCAGGCATTCAAGATCGCATGATTGATGCCATGATCCGTCTTGACCGGGTGATGCGGCCCCGCATTCAGGCTCTACGCAAATGAGCATCCACAAGGAAATCAGCTTCGAGGACGAGGTCTGCGCGTATCTGGCAGCAAACGGCTGGTTATATGCGCCGGGAGATGCCGCCAGCTACGATCGCAAGCGAGCGCTGTTTCCAGCCGATCTGGTGGCGTGGCTGCAGGCCACCCAGCCTCAGGCGTGGGAGGCGCTGCAGAAGGCCCATGGTCCAGCCGCCGAAGCCACCTTGCTCGATCGGCTGCGCAAGTCTCTGGACGACCGTGGCACCCTCGATGTCCTGCGGCACGGGTTCGAGACCATTGGGGTGAAGTCACGGATCGCGCTCGCGCAATTCAAGCCAGCTTCAGGCCTCAACCCGGCAATCGTCAGCCGCTATGAAGCCAACCGCCTGCGCGTGGTTCGGCAGGTGCGCTACAGCCTGTCCAACGAGAACTGCATTGACCTGGTACTGTTCCTGAACGGGATCCCGGTAGCGACCGTTGAGCTCAAGACGGACTTCACCCAGAGCGTCGAAGATGCGGTGAACCAATATAAGTTCGACAGGCACCCCAATCCCAAGGGGCAACAGCCAGAGCCCCTGCTGACGTTCCCGTCTGGGGCGCTGGTGCATTTTGCGGTGTCGAACTTCGAAATGATGATGACAACCCGGCTGGCCGGTCCGGCAACCATGTTCCTGCCGTTCAACAAGGGCGATGGTGGCGGCAAGGGCAACCCCAAGGACGGGCTTGGGCACCCCACACGTTATCTCTGGGAGGAGGTCTGGGCCCGCGACAGTTGGCTGGAGCTGCTCGGGCGCTATCTGGTCACACAGCGGGACGCCAAGAAGGCGATCAAGCTGATCATCTTCCCGCGCTACCATCAATTGGACGCGACGCGCCGGCTGCAAGCCGCAGTTCTGGCTGAAGGGCCTGGGGGCAAATACCTGGTCCAGCATTCCGCTGGGTCCGGCAAAACCAACAGCATCGCATGGTCGGCGCATTTCCTGTCGGAGCTGCACGACGCCGACAATCAGAAGCTGTTCGACAGCGTGATTGTGGTGTCCGATCGCCGGGTGATCGACGGCCAGCTGCAGGACGCCCTGTTTGACTTCGAGCGGACCACTGGCGTGGTGGAGACCATCAAGAACGATGGTGCCGCCAAGAGCGGTCAGCTGGCGGACGCGCTGGCAGCCGGCAAGAAGATCATCGTCTGCACGATCCAGACCTTCCCGTTTGCACTGCAAGCTGTCCAGGAGCTGGCGGCAACCAAGGGCAAGCGGTTTGCCGTGATCGCCGACGAAGCCCACAGCTCGCAGACGGGCGAGGCGGCAGCCAAGCTGAAAGAGGTGCTCTCGGCCGAAGAGCTGGAATCCTTGAGGGATGGCGGTGAGGTCGACACGGAGGACCTGCTGGCTGCACAGATGGCGGCGCGTGCCGGCGAGAAGGGCATCACCTATGTGGCGTTCACGGCGACGCCCAAAGCCAAGACGTTGCAGCTGTTCGGCCGCGTTCCCAACCCGTCTCTCCCCCCTGGCGAGGGCAACCTGCCCCAGCCGTTCCATGTCTATTCGATGCGGCAGGCAATCGAGGAAGGCTTCATCCTGGATGTGCTGCGCAATTATACGCCCTACAAACTGGCCTTCAAACTGGCGCACGGCGGCCAAGAACTCAATGACAAGCAGGTCGAGCGCTCCGCTGCGCTCAAAGGCATCATGCAGTGGGTCAGCCTGCACCCCTACAACATCGCGCAGAAGGTCCAGATTGTTGTCGAGCATTATCGCTCAACGGTGGCGCCGCTCCTCGACGGCAAGGCCAAGGCGATGGTGGTCCTGAGCAGCCGCAAGGAAGCGGTGCGCTGGAAGCTCGCGATCGACAAATACATCAAGGACAAGGGCTACAAGCTCGGGACCCTGGTGGCGTTCTCCGGGGAGGTGAATGATCCGGACAGCGGCCCCGATGCGTTCACCGAGACGAACACCCAGCTGAACCCTGGGCTCAAGGGCGGCGATATTCGCAAGGCTTTTGACACCGATCAGTTTCATCTGCTGCTGGTCGCCAACAAGTTCCAGACCGGGTTTGACCAGCCACTCCTTTGCGGCATGTATGTGGACCGCCGGTTGGCCGGCATTCAGGCAGTGCAGACCCTGTCGCGGCTGAACCGTGCTCATCCGGGCAAGGACACCACCTATATTCTCGATTTTGCCAACAGTGCCGAGGAAGTGCTGGCGGCTTTCCGGACCTATTACGAGACGGCCGAGCTCGAGGGCGTAACCGACCCCAACATCATTTACGATCTGCGCGCCAAGCTGGATGGTGGCGGGTGGTATGACACGTTTGAGGTTGAGGCGGTCGTCAAGGTCGTCATGGATCCGACTTCGACCCAGGGACAGTTACAAGCGGCCTTGGCGCCGGTGGCAGACCGCCTGCTGAAGCGCTTCTCGGCAGCAAAGGCCAAGCGGCTGGCCGCCGTGGCGTCCAAGGATGATGCGGCCGCCCAGGAGGCCAAGGACGAGATGGAGGCGCTTACGCTCTTCAAGAGCGATCTTGGCGGCTTCAACCGCCTCTACGCTTTCCTGAGCCAGATGTTCGACTATGGGAACACCGACATCGAGAAGCGCTTCCTGTTCTACAAGCAGCTGGTTCGCCTGTTGGATTTCGGGCGCGAGCGGGACACGGTCGACCTATCGCAGATCACCTTGACACATCACGCCGTGAAATCTCTCGGTAAAGCCAACCTGGCACTTGGTGAGGGCGAAGCCGAGAAGATTGCACCCGTGGGAGAAGTCGGATCGGGCTCTGTGCAAGAGAAGCAAAAGGTGCTGCTCCGGGAGATCGTGCAGCGCGTGAATGACCTGTTCGGCAACGAAACCACGGATGAAGATCAGGTCGTCTACGTGATGGAGGTTATCCGCGGGAAGGTGCTGCAGTCAGCTGATCTCCAGCAGCAGGCCATGGCGAACAGTGAAGCCCAGTTCACCGCCTCCCCTACCCTCGACACTGAGCTGTTGAGCGCGATCATTGATGCCATGGATGCGCACCAGAAGATGAGCCAAAAGGCAATCGACAGTCTGAAGGTAAGGGCAGGATTGAAGGACATTCTGCTTGGGCCGGGCCAGCTGTACGAAGCGCTGCGGGCAAAGGCTGGGACCAAAAATCAACCCTATTCTTGACGAAAAGGTTCGAATAACTGACTGAAAAAGTGTAATGATTTCACACAATCAAACACGCTTGGTAAGACGCACTAGGGCTTCGAAAAATAGCCGACTTCTCGCAAGCGCTTCTCAGCCATTGCAAGCTCTTCAGGGTAGAATAGCTCTCGCCATCTAGGTTGGAGGATCAGCGCCTCTGCAGAAAGATCAAGCCGCCCCTTTTCCAACAAGGTTGCGAAGCCCGATGTCGCTTGGCCTCGGATCAGTCGCCGGGCGGTATCAACGCCGCCGTGCTGGTCAAGCATTTTACGGAAGGCTGGAGACCGGTAACCGATCTTGCGCGCATCCTTGTAAAGTTGCTCCATAGCGGCCCTGAAAGCCTTCTCGTTCGGCCTGACCTGAACCGCCTGCATCAAGCCAACAGCGGTGGACAGATCAATTACTGCGTTGCGGCCATCCACCGAATGTTGCGCGAGGACAATTTCTCCCAGCTTGGCCAAGCGAGCCGCATCTTTTTCTGCGAGGGTTAAGCCGCCCAAAGCTGCAAATTCGATCTGCTTGACCGGACGGACAAGGCGCATGCCGGCCCGAGCAGCTTCAGCTGCAAGGACGCTCCAAATACCTCCAAATTTCGGTGATCTCCCACGGAGATCGAAATCCAGCACCCAATCGTTAGGAAAGATATAGTCGTTCCACTCGCCATAGGCCGAAACCGCGGAAGACAAGCTGCCATTGCGGTGTTCGGCTTCGAGCCAAGCTTGGTCCTCTTCCGCCAGATAATCTTTCCAGTAAGCCAATTTGACTTGCGACCACGCTGGGTGTGCCGGCGCCTTGTCGTAAGCAGTCAGCAAATCGGAAACGAGCGGGGTACCAGATGGCGCGGATCTGGCGCGCGCATTCCAGATCAGCTCGGCACGCCCAAGGTGTTCCTCACCAATCTCGTAACCTTGGTTGAAGAGGCCGTCGAACCAGGTTGCAATCTCGCCCAAGACCTCGGGATCATTAAGCCGAATGTTTGCCTCTCGCCATGAAGTTGCTTGTTGGCCTTCGAGGGCAAGGCCGTTGGCAGAGGCATTGGATGAACCCAACACCGCTGCCGACGGCGTCCAGTACACCTTGGCATGGAGCGATGGGTGCGACTTGAGCGTAATGTCAGGCAAACCCAGGATCCGACGCAACTCGGCTGGATTACAGGCGCCAGAATCGAGATTGCAAAGAATTTCGGCCTTGAGCCCCTCACGACTAAGGCCGAGCCTTTCAATCGCCCCTTTGCCCCAAAATGCGACCGCCAGGCGCGCTGTCTGGGTTTGGGCCAGCAGGTTACGCACCTCGTCCAAGGCCGCGGTTTCATCGAGAAGTTTCATTTCTAGAGAATGCGATGACCCATCATAGGCGTCAACTCTCTCAGTTTCCAAGCTTACTGGGTGGGCTTCCAGGCCAAATGTCATGCAGTTACTGACTGTCGACTATCGCCTGTCACTTTGGCACCCACAGTCCCTTCGGCTCAGCGTAGCTGTTGATCGTCCGCGCGGCCATCGGATTCTCCGACCAGCTGATGTTGAATGCCCAATAGGTCGGGAAGAAGAATAACCCCGCGTGGGGCAGGTTCTCGTGGATCCATCGCGCCAACATGCGCCAATCTCCTGGCGACCGATGCGCCTCCCAGAACGATGGAACAACAACGCATGCGGTCGCGCCCATGAACCCATCGGCGTCGCGCCGATCCCAAATATGGCTGGCATAGTTGGCTTCGTTGGACGCGCAGGTGTAGCCCGCCTTTCCTGCCCGCTGCATCTCGTTGCAGAAGCCATTCACCTCGCAGGAGCGGTATGCGGAGCGGATGGCGATCCGGCCCCAATGATCTTGGAGAGGCTCGAGCAGCATTTCGCAAAGCCCCCTGCCCGCCGCCAAGGCCAGCTGTGGGTCATCAGGCGCGTTGTTCAGCCCATGGATTGCGGCCACTTCCGAATAGAGCATGTCCCGCATGAAGAACGACTTCGACAATCGTTCACGACCCAGCTCGGTCAGGCTCTTGACGGTTCGCGGGGTCTTGAGCCGGACAAATGGCCCCACAACAGGATCCGAAACCCAGCCGACGCGCAATTGCACTCCGCCGCAGTCTCTGGGTGCACTGATTGACCCTCTGTGCACCTCGCCCATCCCCATCGCTGACGCAAAGGCCGCAAAATCGCCGTGCCAACTGCCCTTGGGGCAGAAGCTTTGAACGAGCATGGCGGCATGGCCGGCCCTGTAGCGACGGGCCTCGAGCACAGCAGACGCAGTCCGGTGCAAAAGCTGGTAGCGCAGCTGACCTACGTCGGCCGCCTTGAGGCCCAGCAGAGCACATAGGCTTGCCAAGCGCTCAGACTTCTGACTGGCGTCGCGGTCCTTTGCTTGCAGCCACTCCCGGACGGTTGGCCCAAATGGTTCATCGACCTTGGCTTCAACCGCCAGGATGCCAATGCCATCCTCCAGCCCAACAATCGCCATCAGATCGGTCTGACTGGGCCTTGCGCCGTCACCCAGGTCAACACCGCGCTCAAGGAAGGCATCGAGCAATGTTGCTGACCGGAACACGGGGTCACCGTCCAGCACAGCCGTCACAGATGCCGGAATGGCGTTTGAACCGAACCAGCTGTCAGCGACACATTTCGCGGACCGGCCGGGCTGCCAATGGGTCGGAGATCCCAAATGAGGGATGACGTCTTCCGGCCGATTGATCGGCACGTGCACCCGCGGCAGCGATACCAGGCTGGTCATCGGAAAAAGCTCCCATTCTCTTCTCAGCACACCCGCAGCGAGCTGAGACGCCCCACCAAGATGGCAACTTAGCTCGAAATTTGCATTCAAACATCGGCGCTTGCAGGAAGCGCTGCTGATATCTTAGCATCAACATATAGAACGCCAATCGTCAGTCTTTGGACCTATTGAGAGTCGTATTATGCAGCGACACATGCGGCCAAAGCTACGATCAGGCAATTTGTACGGGAATCGACGATCGTGCAGGCCATATTTTCGAGTGCACTAGTCTTGTTGCTGATGCTTGTCGGCTACCCGATTCTCGCCGAATCGACATCGGGCCCATGCGCTGCAACTGAAAAAAGAGTGTTTCGTGAAATTGCTCTGAATGACGATGCAAATGTGCTCGTCCGCATTGGTGCTGCCGCAATGTCTGTCAGCGGTTCGGGCGAAGGCGAAATTGCAGAAGAGGTAGTCAAGGTAAAATACCCGAACATTCCCCCATTTATTAGCTGCTCCAGTGTCTATTGGAGGATAGCATTTGGCTATGACGTCAGAAATCTCCTGCCTGACGATATCAACGGGATGCTATCGAGGGGAGAGAAGCCGCTCCAAAGGTCTATAGGCGATGGAGCCAATGAAAGTGGGGCGCTTACCAGTGCGCCTGATAATAAGGGCCTCGACGAGGAAGAGGATACCGTTACTGATCAAATGGACCCTGACATTTTCACGCCAGATACGCAGGCCGCCTCTACAGGCAATGAAGCTGAAAATCAGCTTCCTTTGCGTGACCAAGGAGAAGATGTTGTAAGACATTTCTACCTAGCCCTTGAAAGGGCTGACGGGTTTTCTGCATCGCAAATCATTATTCCTGAGAAGCGAAACAGGCCTGCGTTTCGGCCTGACGCGCTGAGCGATTTTTATGGCGCCCTGAGCGAACCGCTCAAGCTTGTTTCAATATCGCAGCAGCCAGAGGGTGGATATTATGTGCGCTATCGTTACCGTGCCGGATCCAAGGCATGCAACGGAGATGCAATTGTCCAGACAGAAGCCCGTGAAAACGGCGTTTTCATTAGTTCAATTTCTCCCGTGAGCGGATGCTAATAGTATTTATTCGGACCCACGGTTCTGATTATTTTGCTTGAGTGCTAATTCATTACAACGAGGGGGGCGCGTCATGAGAAAATTGGTTCCTTTATTAGTTGTTGCCGTTTCCTTGACATCTCCGATGGGTGCAATTGCGCAGACAGGTGGAGCCAGCCAGAAAGCGTCGAAGATGTTCGATGACTGTATGGAGTCAGTTAATTTCGGGGCAGGCAAGGACATTCAATGGGCAGCTTGCTACGCCGACGAACTCGCTAGGCAAGATAAGACTCTCAATCGCGTATATGGCATCCTCCGCTCAAGGAGTGATCAGGCCGCGCGAGCAAGGCTAGTTGTTGGGCAACGCAGTTGGCTAACGTTCAGGGAGAACTGGTGTCGGTTTGAAGAAGTCAGCGATTCAGCTCCTGGCGGCGAGGTGAATTATCAAGCCTGCATGTTAGAAATGACGCTCGAGCAGATAAATAGGCTAAAGGCATCTACAAGCGAATAATTGAAAACTGCCGCTACTCGCCGGTTCTATCCGTAGCTGTTTCTACCGCGTCTTGGAACTGCCCGTTAGAAGCTTTATCGCGCCAACCTTTGGGATAAGATGCACAGCATGAATAAGGACTTCACCTTCATCCATGCAGCCGACATCCACCTCGACAGCCCGCTGAATGGATTGGCGCAGAAGGACGCGGCCTTCTCCCAGCTCGTGCGCGGGGCCACGCGCCGCGCCTTCAGCAATGTGGTGGACCTCGCAATCGAGGAAGGCGCGGCCTTCGTGGTGATTGCAGGTGACCTCTATGATGGCTCCTGGAAGGATCAATCCACCGGCCAGTTTGCTCTCTCTCAACTGGCGCGGCTGACCCGAGCGGGCATCAGAGCCGTGATCGCGTTCGGCAACCATGACGCTGAAAGCCGGATCAGCAAGCATTTCACGCCGACTGAGGGGATCTACAAACTGAACAACGCCAAGTGCGAAACGGTCAAGTTCGATGATCTAGGCGTGGCGGTTCACGGCCGGAGCTACAAAGAGGCGCATACGTTCGAGAACATCGCTTCAACCTACAAGCCGCCTGAGAAGGGCCTCTTCAACTTGGCCATCCTCCACACAGCGCTCGAAGGGCACCCCAGCCATGCCTCTTATGCCCCCTGCACGGTCGGCGAACTGCAGGCGGCGGGCCATGATTATTGGGCGCTGGGACATGTCCACGAGCACGCCATTCGTTCGCAGCAACCGTGGATTGTGTATCCAGGCAACACCCAGGGCCGCAATGTCCGGGAGACCGGTGCCAAGGGTGCCGTGGTGGTGAAGGTTGAAGAGGGCGAGGTCAGGAGCGTTGAACATCGGGCCTGCGATGAAGTCCGGTGGGCTCACGCGGCTGTTGACGCCATGGGTGCCCGTAACACCGCAGACGTCTTGGCCGAGATCCAGAGCAAGTTGAGAGAGGCGCTCACCAACGTCGGTGACCGGCCAACGGCGGCGCGGTTGACCATTACGGCCAACGGGCCCCTTGCCCGCCAGCTGGCGAGCGATCCGGGATGGTTCGACGCTGAGGTGCGCAGCCACAGTCAGGCCGTGGCGGACAATATCTGGGTTGAGCGGATTCGGGTTGAGGATAGCGGGGACGAGGCAGGGCCAAGCGGCCTGCCTGCCGAGATTGCCGAGCTGCTTGCCGGTGCGGGAGATGATCCGGATTGCCTGGCGGCCATCGCAGATGCGGTGGCGCCGCTCATGTCCAAGCTGCCTGCCGACATCCTCAGCCTCGAGGGTGACGCATCACCTCTGCTCTCAGCAGCGAAGAGCAAGGACCATGAGGCGCTGTTGCAGGCGGCACTGGCGGCGGTGGAAACTCGAATCGTTGGGGGGAAGGACTGATGCGCTTCTCCCGACTGGAACTGATCCGCTACGGTGGCTTTGCGGATCGGTACCTCGATTTCGGAGCCGGTAAGCCGGACCTCCACCTGGTGGTTGGCCCGAATGAAGCGGGCAAGTCGACCCTGCTGGCGGCGATCAGCGACCTGTTCTTTGGCATCGCCGGCCAGACGCCCCATGCCTGGCGATATGACTACAGCCAGTTGCGGCTACGGGCGGTGCTTGAGCGAGATGGCACCAGGCTCGATGTGATAAGGCGCAAGGGCAACAAGGACACCCTCCTGCGTCCTGACGGCACGCCGTTTGCACAGGATCCATTGCTCCCATTGCTTGCCGGCATTGACCGCAGCGTCTTCGAGCGAATGTTCGGCCTCGATCATGCGCAGCTGCGTGCGGGGGGTGAAGCCATCCTGCAAGGCAAGGACGATGCAGCACGGATCGTGCTGGAGGCCGGGACAGGCCTTTCCAACATCGGCAGTCAACTTACTTCACTCGAAGAGCTGGCAAGTTCGCTGTTCAAGCCAGCCGGTCAGAACCCGGTGATCAACAAACTGATGCGTGAGCGCAGCGATGCCGCAAGCGAGGTCAAACAGAGTGCACTCAGCGACAGTGAGCTGGCAGAGTTGAAGGCGGCACGCAGCAAGGCTGTCGACCGGCGCGAGGCGTTGATTGAGGAAGCGAAGGAGCTCGATACGGAACAGGCGAAGCTCCAGCGGATTGGCAGGGCGCGCCGCCCGCTCAGCACCCTGGAAGCGGCTCAGCTGTCCCTGGCCCAAATGGGAGACGTCCCTGCCCTACCCGAAAATGCGGGCCGTACCTTGCAGGCCGCACGGGCGGAACGGAACACCGCGACAGAACTCAAAGTGAAGGCTGAGACTGCTCGCGACAAAGCGCAGGACGCGATCGATGCGATTCAGCTGCCCAAGGAGCTGCTGGCGGCGAGAGCGCGGATTGAGGATCTGAGCGAGCGGCGCCCTGTTTACGAGAAGACCATGGAGGATCTTCAACGACGCAAGGCGGAGTTGAAGTCCTGCGATGAACGCATCGCCGCTGCACGGGTAGACGCCATGCTGCCAAAAGACGCGCCGTTGCCGTCGCCCGGCTGGCGCCGCCGGGTGATGGATCACTTGGGCGCGGAGCGAGATGCAAAGCAAGACCGGCTTCGCTACGAACGCGATTTGGCCAGCCTGACAGCGGACCAGAATGAGGTTCAAGCGCAGCTGGACAGTTTACCTGCCGTCATGGGCCTCGAAGCGCTTGAGCTGGCTGTGCGCTCTTACCCCTCAGACGGCGCCAAGCATCTGCAGCTGCAACAAGCCGATGCTGCGGAGAAGGCAACAAAGGCAAGGGCACAGCTGAGCAAGCTTCAGCCCTGGCAAGGGGACGCAGAAGCGCTCGCAGCCATGATCTTGCCAGCGCAAGGCGAGCTCAACCGTGTCCGCAAGGTTCTGGCCGACGCCCAGGCCGGCATTGCGGCAGAAGAGAAAGAGATAAGAGCTCAACAACAAGCACTGGTTGACGCCGAGAGGCGTCTACAGACCCTCGAAGCTGGCGAAACCCTTCCAACCGCCGATGCGATTGCGGCGGCCCGTGGTGCGCGCGACGCAGCACTCCAGGATGTGCGCCACCGCCTGGGACGTGAACGCTCGAGCGATGACCCGGCGGCTGGCGATGCTCTCGCTGCAACCATCACCCAGAGCGATATGCTCGTCGACCGGCGGGCAGCGGAAGCAGCTCGTGTTGCAGACCATGCCACGATGACAGCTGCGATTAAGGCAGCCACGACGCTCAAGACGCAAGCTGAGGAACGGCTCGAGCAACATCGCCAGTCGCTCGAACGGGAGCAAGAAAGCTGGGCCAAGGCCCTCAAGAAACTCGGGTTCGCAGAGCCGATCCTGCCTGAAGACTTTGCGACCTGGCTGGCAAATCGCGAACTGGCATTGGCAGCCATCGATACGGCTGCGGTCGCCAAGCGCAGCCTGGAGAGATTGCAGCAGGAAATGACAACAGCGACCGCGGCCCTCGCTGCTGCCTTACGCGGCAGTGGCACAGAGGTGCTAGGTGAAGGGACGGCGTTGATTGCCGAAGCACAGCGCCGCCTGACATCACTCCAGGCGATCGACAGTCAACGCAAAGAGCTAACGACAAAGCTCAGCACCTACGCCGAACGCGCCAAAGCACTGACCCGCCAAAAGGGCGATCTCGAGAAGGCCGAGGCAGAGCGAAAAGCCACCGTCTCGTCGCTTCTGCAGGAAGGCGCATTATCTGAAACGGCTGGACTTCGCGGTTTGGAAGACGCCAGCGCTGCTCTTGAAGCTGTCTCTGCCGATATCATCAAGCGTGGGCAGCTGGCCCACCAAGTAGACAGCATGACCATATTGACCGACAGCTTTTGCGCGGATGTCGCGGCGCTGCTCATAAACCTTGGCAGAGAAGCCTCCGATCATCCAGCCGTTGCTGCCCGTCAGCTGGCAGACGACCTGACAAAGGCGATTGCGGCGGAGCAGTCGCTCGCCAAGCTTGAGGTCGATCTGAAGGGCCATGAGGATGACTTGGCGGATGCCAAACGCCGCCTGACAGTGGTGGCAAGTACCATCACCAACCTCATGAAATTGGCCGGGGTTCGGGACGAAGCCGCCCTGGATGACATGCTATTGGCACATGCTCAGCAGGCAGAGCTCAAGGCGCTTGAGGCAGCGGCCAAATCAGAGCTTGCCGAGCTCGCTCCTGGCGCTGACCTCGAGCAGCTGCGGGCCGAAGTTGCGGCCATGGGCGAGGATGATGCGGCCGCAAGGCTAAAGGCGATTGCCGAGCGTCGAACGGAGATCAATTCGGAGCGAGAGACGATCGGCCGCGAGTTGAACGATCTCGATCGCCAAATGGACGACGCGGCCATCACGAGCGCTGCAGCCGAAGCACAGCAAGCCGTCGCGGATGCGGGCGCAGCCCTGGCGGCGGAAGCAGAGAAGTTCATTCACGCTGCCAGCGCTGCGGCACTGCTGCGGTGGCTGATCAACAAGCACCGGGCGACCCGGCAAGCACCGTTGATTGCGCGTGCGGGTAATCTTTTTGCTCAGGTCACTCGTGGGGCTTTTGCGGGCCTGCGGATTGCTTACGACAGCAATGATCGCCCGACCATCGTTGGCGTCCGCGCTGATGGAGCTGAGGTCGATGCTCAGGGCATGAGCGAGGGCACCCGAGACCAGCTGTTCCTGTCGTTGCGCTTGGGTTCAATCGAGGAACGTGCCGGCACCGGGTCCCTGCCCCTGATCTGCGATGATCTCCTCATCACGGCTGACGATGAACGCGCGGGTGCAATGCTCCAGGCGTTGTCGACGGTGGCCCAAACCAGTCAGGTGATCGTCTTCAGCCACCATGATCACGTGATCGATCTGGCAAACCGGGCCGTCGGCAAGGATGGCTTCTGCTTGCACAGGATCGCCCCGGTGCTGCCTGCTGAAGCTGCGTAGCGGAGCAGCGAGCAATCACGAAGCTTCGGAAGATCCCGGCTTTGGTCCTGGCACGATGGAACGGCGCTTACGCCGCGGCCAGCGCCCGCCGGTTTCCTGGATCTTGTTCATGTCGAGGAATTCGAGGTGGCGCCCCGCTTGGTCGCTGTCGCAGATGCGCCCCGCCTGGCGGGCCAAGTCGGCATGCACCGAGATTGGCTTGTCGGACTTGAACCAAAGGTCGCGCTCGACCGGCAGCCCGAACCGGCCCCGCATGGACAACAGCTCGCTGAGCCTGACACTCCCCAATTCGGGGCAGCCAAGTCCAAGGTCACACAGGCCAAACGCGATATCCTCGTCATCGGGGTCGACTTCGGTGAGCAGCCAGGTCGCGCCCGCGTCAGGCGTGAAGAGCTTCACAACTGGCGCGGGGTCGAGGTCGTCGCCCGCAACGGAACGTTTGCCGTTGGCAAGGAGCAGGTTCCACTGCTCCTCGGTCAGGAAGTGCGGCCGTGCCATCACGCGGCCCTCGCAACGAGCTGGAGCGGAGCCGCCGTTCGCACGGATTTGAGCTGCCACTGCTGCCCTTTGGCGCGCAGGGCGGCTTCAACGGCGTCCCGGACGCGGGCCCAGTCACAGTAACGTTCATAGAGCGCCAGGGCATAGTCGCCATCACCGGCCCAGCCGATGGCCTCGATGAACTGCTCGAGGGTGATGTTCACGAAAGCCACCTGCCCCGGCACCGGCTTGACCAGATGGGCCGCGTAAAGCTTGGCTGCGTTCTGAACCGGCAGGTTGTCACGCGGGGCAACCAACACGAATGTCGACTCCGCCCAATCCCCACGCATCAGAGCCGCTTGCGCCAGCAGATGTTCGCGGAACAGCTGCTGGAGAGGGTTGACGCGTAGCACGACTGACGTCGGGACCTTGAACAGACCGGATGCGTCGGCGAGATCGTCATAACGGGAATGGCGCTCTGCCGAGCCGCTGTCGCCCATGGCTTCAGAGTATTTCACCTCGAAGCCGATGAAGCCGTTTCGGCCGTCCGAGCGTTCGTAGATTATCGCAACGTCGAAGGCGCTGCGGTCCCCGGTCAGGTCAACGTCCAACCTGCCCGGCGAGTGTTCGAACCAGACGGCCGAAACGCACTTGAGATCGAGGTCGGGCATCAGGCTGCGAATGACCTTGGTGGCCCGGTCAAGGTTGAACCGCAGGGGCGAGAACAGATTGAAGGCGAGCGGCATCGAGGACAGCAGGTTCCCGTACAACCGCTCCTGGGCAATGAGTGCTCCGGGTTCCTGGTAGGCCACCTCATGGCGCACAAGATGTGCGACGGCGGGCGTCAGGAAGTTCCGGCCCGCCCGTGCAGCCGTGGCCCCAAGCAGGGACCCGATCCGCCGGGAGGCTGCCTTGGGGCGCTCGAAGACCCCCATGGGCAAGCCCTGGCTCTCGCGCCACAGGGCCTGAAGAAGCCGGGCGCAGGCGCGGAAGCGCGTGTCGAACGTCTCGAGCACACGGTGCTTCTTCAGCAGATCCTGGGGAATGAGGGGCAGCGGGCTGATCGGGTCTTTGGGCTGTTTGTTGAGCATGAGGTCTCCAAGCCTTGCAGTGACGAGAGGCCAGGAGAATTCACGGAATGCGCAAGGATGATGCCCGAACTATGAGCCCGCACATTGGGCCGTTCAGACGCGGCTGGATCGGCACCGCTCGGCTTGAATTGGCACGCTGTTGACAGCCACGGCATAATGCCCTGGCATTGCAGCATGAAAGCAATCTTCGATATCAGCGGCCGCTCCGCCTATGATGATGAAATCGGACTGCGCTACCATTTTCCAAGCCAGTATATCGCCAGCGTGCAGCGCAGTGTCGGTGACTGGGTGATCTACCGAGAAACCCGCGCTGATGGCGGCCGGATGGCCTATATCGGCGCTGCGCGGGTAGACAGGGTCGATCCTGATCCGGCGGTACGCGGTCACTTTTATGCCCGGATGACCGACTTCCTCGAGTTTGATCGGCCAGTCCCCTACAGAGATAACAACGGGCGGTTTGCGGAACGGTTCTTGCGCGAGCTGGCAAACCCAGGCTTTGCGGGCCGTGCTCTGCGCGGACTGTCGGTCAGGGCGGTGGACGGGGAAGATTTTGCAGCGATCGTGGCGGCTGGTCTGGATGAAACACTCGCTCCCGAAAACGCCATTCGGCTGGAGCTGGAAGTGCAGCGCCTTGACCCAGCAACGGCGGCCTTGCTGGCTGAGCCCCTGACAGAACGGCGGATTGAGCAGATGCTGGTAAACAGGAAGATCAGGGATGCGGCCTTCCGGGGGCATGTCCTTGATGCGTATGACAAGACTTGCGCGGTCACCGGACTGCGCATCGTCAATGGTGGCGGCAAGGCCGAAGCACAGGCCGCTCATATCTGGCCGGTGTCAGATGGCGGACCCGACGTGGTGCAGAATGGGATCGCATTGTCAGCGACAGCACACTGGCTGTTCGATCGCCACCTGATCAGCCTGAGTGAAGACCTTGGCCTTCTGGTCTCGCACAACAAGGTGCCAGGGGAGCTCAGGAAGCTATTTCCTGCCGCTGGTGAGAGGATACGGCTACCAAACGACCGGCGCCTGCACCCACGGCCGGAATATGTGGCTCGGCATCGGGAAAGGTTCGGCGCTGGACCGCTTGCAGGCTAACTAGAACAATCGGCCCACGTCCCAACCTGCCAAGCCTCATTGGTGCCGAAGCTCAGGAACTGAATGTCGGGGTTCATTGCATTGCTGCGCATGATCTCCCACCCCGTCACGGTCCAGCGGGAGCGGCCACCCGGCAGACGGCTTCAGCCAGCTTCTCAAAGGTTACAGGTTCAGTCAGCGATTGCAGCCGCTTCAGTGTGAGACGCTTCGTGGCAGGCAGGCGATCCGTCGCTACCACATAGAAATCCCATTGGGCGGGGTCGCGATGGTCGGCGGTCTCTTCAGCAACGGGGTGATGTGCAAAGACATAAAGGTGCGCAGCACGTCCTGCCTCTGGCACCCAGGTTGTCTCTTCATACCGACCTGTACGGATCGCGATGTCGAACGAGCACGCCGTGGTTGCCTTACCGACGGCCCAGCTCTGCCGCGCGGCTGACTGTTTGACCTCCAGCCTGAGCCCGTTTTGGTTGACGAAGTCCCAACTTGCATAATCGCCGCCGCACCAGGTCCATTCCGGCTCCAAAGCCAATGCAACAATGGCCTCCGCAACCAAGCCGCGCAGCACATTGGTGACGAGCGGTTGACCGAAAGCAGACGCAGAAGCCTTGCGTTGGACATCCGCGATGGAGGGGATCTCGGGCATCGTTCGCAAACCTGCCTTAGGGGTCGTCAAAATCACTTAACCCTTCAACGACAGCTGGACACTACTCCCGCCTTGCTTTTCTGCTTTCAGCAGGTCGATCAGAGAACGCAAACCGCGCTGAGGCATGGCCCCTCGGGCGCCGTCTTGATAGATGGTTCCCTTGTCGGGGAAGTAGCTCAAGTCGGCAGCCACCTTGAGCTGATACGGGCTGCCGAGAGGGCGTCGCACGTCGACCCCTTGCCTCTCCAGCTCCTTGATGGCTTCGAGCATTGCAGCACTGTCACCCGGCCTGGGCTCAGCTGTTGGTAGCTTATCAAATTTCATTTTCCGCCTCTTACAAATCTCCCCAAAGGGGGAAGAGACAGTAAGTATTTTATTTAGATGGAAGGATAGTTAGGCAGTTTTCAGCAAGACTGTAGTTCAGACAGTGGATGCAGTAGCAATTTTAAATTTAATGGATCGAGACTCTGCTGTCAAGTCAATTTTGACGCAACCCCCAGAGCGATTCAGACCTTCAGAGTAATTCGCTCACGCAGTCCAGTACTCGAACTTAGTCTTGGATCAATTTTATCGATCGCTTCCTGTAGATCAATCACTTCATAGCCCTTGCTATAGCGCGCCGTCTCGCCAGGAGTGCTGTGACCGGTGAGTGCGTCGATTAATGCCACCGGCACCTTTGCCCGCTGCAGAAAGGTCGTTGCACTGTGTCGCAACGAGTGGAAGTCCAGCTTGGGTTCGTAGAGACCAACTTCACGGCGATAGCGGGTGAACCACTTGGTGAAATTGTGCCCGAGGCGATTGTCCGCGCCGCCAGGCGTCAGTCGGTCAAAGACCATGTCATGGCCTGCCTTGCGTTGGTCTTCCACGTAGCCAAGAAGGCCCAGCCGGATGAGCTCCTTGTGGACCGGGACAATCCTGACCGCGTTTTGGTTCTTCAGCTGGCGGGGCGGCGCCGCATTGATGTCGAACACCCACACGCCGTCGATCTGGCGGATGTCGGTGAGATGCAGCTGGCAGATCTCCTCCTGGCGCATGCCGGAATAGAGCGCGATCAGGGGCAGCCAATACTTCTCGTCACGGATAATGTGCTTGCCTGGCTTGGAGCGCCTCGCAGCGGACTGGCAGCCCTGCCAGACTGGCGTATCGAACAGGCGATCGAGATCCTCGGTCGTCCACATAGACCGTTGGTCCTGGGCCCGCTTCTGTGCCGGGAGCTTGAACCCTCTGAAGATATTGGCTGAGAGCTCGCCGCTCTCGATCCCACTGTCCCAGAGGGCGGACATTGCCGTGAGATGACGTTTGACCGTGCGTGGGCTGATTCTCGGCAAGTCCTGGGATCGGGTGGCGTTGGCAATCTCTTCTGCGGTCATGCCGCGATACTGGACGGCCTTGCTGTAGTTGTCGGGCAGCTCGAGGAGGACCGACTTGAAGCGTGTCGCGTCCTGCTTGGTGTAGGCCGACAACGGCTTGTCCCCGCACATCTCGGCAAAGAGCTGATAGGTCTTGCGGGCCTGAAGTGCTGTCTGCTGTTCCCACACCTTCAGGCGCGCTTGGGTTTGGCGGAACTCCTCCGCCACGGCTGAGAACATTGGAGTGTCTGGTTGAGGCGGCTTTGGTTCAGCAGCTTGCTTGATGCCGGGCTGCGGGTGCGGCGCCGCCGCGGCATTCTCGATCGCCGTCTTCAGAAGCTTGTCGCGCGGTTCGAAATTGAAGTCCCCTTCGAACCGGGCACGAACTGCCTCGGCGAGGTCAATGCCGGCCCGCAGCAGGGCCTGCCGGACCAGCCGCTCATCTTTTCGGTCAAGCTTGCCCGACAGCCCGTGCTTCTGGATCATCCACTGGCCGATCTCGTCAACGGCCCCGAAATTGCTTCTGGCGAGGTCCTTGCGCGTACTCTCCGCCAGTTCTGAGTACCTGGCAACGAGCGCCAGCCGCATGCTCTCGTCCAGCGGACCAGCGCTGGCCAGCCGCCATTGGTTGTCCTGATCGAGGACGCGTGCGTAGAATTCTTGCACGATCCGCGCGAGGTCGGCTTCGCTCAGCATGGGTGACGACCTTGCAATCTCAAACAGTTCCTCCGAACGCAGATAGAGGGATCGGGACAGGCCACGGGCGGCCCCGATGTCCGACGTCCTGAGACTACAGCACAGCTCGGCGCGGTTGAGTAGGGTTCTCAGGTCACGCGGAATCGAGCGCCTGAAGTAGAAAACGCCGCCCCGCCGGATGGTGTTTGGAACCGCCCGCATGCCTGAGATTTGCGCCCTTCTGTTACAGTCCACTGTAACAGAGTCCCAGCCAAGCCCCGGAAATGGGAACGAACTTCCTTGCTTATCAATATCTTGGAAGGGAGGTTGGCTGGGGCGCCAGGATTCGAACCTGGGAATGGCGGTACCAAAAACCGCTGCCTTACCGCTTGGCGACGCCCCAGCAGCCGGAGCCGCCGGTTAGGCAATCGGGCCGGCTTTGCCAAGCGCAAATCGCCGGATTTGACAGGGCGTGGCCCCCGCGCCAGCCTGTGGCCCATGAACAGCGCCATTCGCCTCTCGGAAAAATGGTTCAACCGGGCGCTGTGGCTGATCGCGCTGGCCTTTGCCTTCTTCCTGATCGGGCTGGGCAACGCCGTGGTGGGCGATCTACCGCAGGTGGAAGCCGAGCTGTCGCTCGACCAGTTCATGGACCCGGCGTCCAAGCCGCTGGAGGTCGAGCGCGCCGCCGCGGCCCAGGCGCTGCAGACCGCCCAGGCCGCGCTGGACCAGGCCGAGCTGCGACGGCAGGGCACGGCGCGCGATTATGCCGCCGCCCGCGAGACGTTCGACAACTGGGTGGCCACCCGCACCGCCACCGGCCGGCCCGAGCAGGATGAAGAGCTAAAGAACCGCACGGCCCAGCTCGACGAGTTGAAGGCCGCCGAGACCGCCGCCACCCGCGTCGTGGATGCGCAGCGCCAGGCGGTGCTGGATGCGCAGCAGGCCGAGACCCGGCTGGCGCGCGCGCTCGATCCCTATCGCGAGGCCGCGCAGGAGCGGCTGGAGGGAGCCCTGCAGGCCTCCGAACTCAGGGTGTTCCTGTATCGCCTCGCCGTCACCCTGCCGCTGCTGGTGATCGCCGGCTTCCTGTTCAAGCGGCAGCGCAAGAGCCGCTGGTGGCCGTTCGTGTGGGGCTTCATCCTGTTCGCGCTGTTCGCCTTCTTCGTCGAGCTGGTGCCCTATCTGCCCAGCTATGGCGGCTATGTGCGCTATGGAGTCGGGGTCATCATCACGCTGCTGGTCGGGCGCTGGGCGATCCTGGGCCTGCAGGATTATCTCGCCCGGCAGCGCGCCATCGAGGCCCAGCCCGATCTCGTGCGCCGCGAGGTGCTGGCCTATGATCAGGCTCTCGCCCGGCTGGCAAAGGGCGTCTGCCCCGGCTGCGAGCGGCCCGTGGACCTCAAGAACCCCGACATTGATTTCTGCCCGCACTGCGGGATCGGCCTCTATGAAGCCTGCACGGCGTGCAATGCGCGCAAGGGCAGCTTCGCGCCCTTCTGCCACAAGTGCGGAGCGAAAGCCGCCTAGGCGCGCGCCAGCAGGCGCCGGGCCTGCTCGACGTGCAGCACCTCCACCATCTCGCCGTCCAGCGTCGCCACGCCGCGCCCTTCGGCCAGCGCCGCCTCATAGGCCGCGATCATCGCATGGGCGCGCGCCACTTCGTCGGCTGTGGGCGAGAATGCCTCATTGCAGGGTTCGACCTGCGAGGGGTGAATGAGCGTCTTGCCGTCAAAGCCCAGCAGCCTGGCCTGCGCGGCCTCGGCGCGAAAGCCGTCCACATCGCGAAAGGCGGTGAACACGCCGTCGAAACAGGCGATTCCCCTTGCCCGTGCCGCCAGCACGATGGCTGACAGGCTGTAAAGCAACGGGATGCGGGCCGGGTCGCTGCCGCAGCGCAGCGCCTTGGCCAGATCGGCCATCCCGGCGACCAGCCCGGCGATCCCCGGCACGGCGGCAATGGCCGCGGCATTCAGCACCGCGGCCGGCGTTTCGATCATCGCCAGCACCGGCCGGCCGCCAGCGCGCGCCACCAGCCCGGCGGCTTCGGCTGCGGTATCGACCTTGGGCACCACGACCCCGGCAAAGCCATCGACATGCGCTGCGGCCATGTCGTCGGCGTGCCAAGGCGTGCCGATGCCGTTGACGCGCAGGAACAGCAGCCGTTGCCCCCAGCCACCCTCCAGCGCGGCGGCCACGGCAGCGGCGCGGGCCTCCGCCTTGGCATCCGGCTGCACCGCATCTTCCAGATCTAGAATGACGGCATCTGCCGGCAGCGTGCGCGCCTTGGCGATGGCACTGGCACGGTTCGCCGGCAGATACAGCACCGAACGCAGGGAGGAGAGATCGACCATGGCAGAAAGCCTGCCAAGCGATCAGGTGGCCCGCAACCGCCCTATTCGTCAGCCCAGCCGGTGAGCTTGCCGCGCATCCGGGTGAGCGCAGCCTTCTTGATCTGGCAGATGCGCGCCGGGCCAACGCCGAGCACCTGGCCGATTTCCTCGAGGTTCAGCTCCTCGACGAAATAGAGCTGCAGCACCTGCGCTTCGCGTTCGGGCAGTTCGGCGATGGCGGCCGCGATGGCGCGGCGGCGGTGATCGGCCTCCAGATGGTCGTGCGCGTCGGGATCGTCGCTGGCGAACCAGTCGCTGTGATCGGAATAGACATCGTCGAGCCGGTCGGTCTGCACCGCCTGGGTCTGGGCGATGGCGGCGCGGTACTCGGCCAGCGGCAGGTCGAGCGCTGCGGCCATCTCGGCCTCGCTGGCCTGCCGGCCGAGCTGGTTTTCCAGCCGGGCGCGCACCTGGCCCCATTCGCGCTTCCGCCGCATCGCCGAGCGCACCATCGTGGCGCCCTTGCGCAGCTGGTCGATCATCGCGCCGCGCACCCGCACGGATGCATAGGTGGCAAAGGCGGCATGGCCGCGATCTTCAAAACCGCGCGCTGCCTCGATGAGGGCGATCATGCCAATCTGCACCAGGTCCTCGATGTCGATGGCGGCAGAGACGCGGGCATGGACATGCCAGGCGATGCGCCGCACCAGCGCGGTGTGGCTGGAGATCAGCCGTTCGGGATCGACCTGGGCCAGCCGGGCCGGGGCATAGAGGGCCGGATCAAGGCCAAGACGGGCGTCCATCAGGCAGCTCCTTCATTGTTGGCGGGGGCGCCAATGACGGCCAGCACCTCCACGTCGCGGGTTTCGGGAATGTCGGAAAAGGCCAGCACCGGAACGCCGGACAGGCGCGCGTGCAGCAGCTGCCACAGCGCCCGGCGCACCGGCGGCACGGTGACGATGGCGAACTTGCGCGGGCCAGCCAGCAGGCCCGTCGTGGCCGCTGCCACCGCCTCGGCGACGCGGGTGACCAGCGCCGGATCGAAGGGATGCGCCGCCCCCGGATTGGCGCGCACCGCCTGCACGAGGAGATGTTCGAGCCCCGGATCGATAGCGACGGCCGCCAATGGCCCCTTCACCCCGGCCAGCGCCTGCACGAGGGCGCCGCCCAGCGCCGGGCGGATCAGCTCGCCGAGTTCGACCGGGTCCTGGCTCTTGGGCGCCACCGCCACCAGCGCGCCGGCGATTGAGCGCATGTCGCGGATCGAAATCCCCTCCTCCAGCAGCCGGGCCAGCACCTGCGTGACCACCGAGGCCGGCAGCAGCTTGGGCGTCAGCGCGGCGGCCAGCGCCGGGGCGGCATCGGCCAGCGTGTCGAGCAGGGCCTGCACCTCGTCCTGCCCCAGTAGGCGGTGGGCGTGGGCCTGCAGCAGTTCATTGAGGTGCGTGCCGATCACCGCTGCAGGATCGACCACCGTGTAACCGGCGGCTTCGGCCAGATCGGCGTCGGCAGGATCGATCCAGCGCGCTGGCAGGCCGAAGGCCGGATCATGGGCGTCGCGGCCCGGCACCGTGGTGGCCAGCGGGCCGGCGGCGATCGCCAGCAGATCGTCGGGGAACACCTCGTCCTCCCCCACCACCACGCCGGCCAGCGTGATGCGATACTGGAAGGGCGACAGCGCCAGATCATCGCGCACGCGCACCTGCGGCAGCACAAAGCCCAGGTTCTTCGAAAGCTGGCGACGCACCGCGGTGATGCGCGCCATCAGCGGGGCGCCGCGCACATCTTCCACCAGCGGCACCAGCCCGAAGCCGATCTCCAGCGCGGCCGGCGCGGTGTCGGCCACATCGGCCCAATCGATGCGGCCGCTGTCGTTTGCCGGGGCAGAGTCCGCTTCGGCCGTGGTTGTCGTTTCCGCCGGGCGGCGCCGCGCCAGCCACAGCGCCAGCCCCACGGCAGGCGCCACCACCAGCAATGGCATGCCGGGCAAAAGGCCGATCAGCGCCAGGATCAGGCCCACCGGCAGCCACGGCGCGGCGCGGCCGATCTGGCTGCCGACCTGGCCGGCGAGATCCTCGCTCTTGCCCACCCGCGTCACCACCATGGCAGCGGCGATCGACAGCAGCAGCGCCGGCACCTGTGCGACCAGGCCATCGCCCACCGCCAGCAGCAGATAGGTGCGCGCCGCATCGCCAATGGCCATGTCGTGCGACACGGTGCCTAGGATCAGCCCACCGATGATGTTGATGGCGAGGATCAGCACCCCGGCGATGGCATCGCCCTTCACGAACTTGGAGGCACCGTCCATGGCGCCGTGGAAATCGGCCTCGGTGGTGACTTCGAGCCGGCGGGCGCGGGCTTCGTCGGCGGTGATCTGGCCGGCGTTCAGATCGGCATCGATGGCCATCTGCTTGCCGGGCAGCGCATCCAGCGTGAAGCGCGCCGCCACTTCCGATACGCGGCCCGCCCCCTTGGTGATGACCACCAAATTGATGATCATCAGCACCGCAAAGACGAAGATGCCGACGATGAAATCACCGCCGACAAGGAAGCTGCCGAACGCCTCGATCACATGGCCGGCCGCTGCCGTGCCTTCATGGCCATGCACCAGCACGACGCGCGTGGAGGCGACATTGAGCGCCAGCCGCAGCAGCGTCGCATAGAGAAGAACGGTCGGAAACGCCGAGAAATCGAGCGGCTGGCGGATATTGACCGCCACCATCAGCACGGTCAGCGCAACAGCAATGCTGGCGATGAAGAAGATGTCGAGCAGCACCGCCGGCAGCGGCACCACCATCAGGCCGAGCAGCACCAGCACCGCCAGCGGCACCAGCGTGGCGCGCCCCGACAGGCCGCCAGGCAGACGGGCAACCAGCGCGCTCATTGCATGGCTGCCAGCATCAGATAGGCCATGCGGGCGCGCGCCGCCGCCAGGTCAGGCTGCGGCTGAGCGGGCGGCAGCGGATTGCCGGTCTGCGGCAGCAGCGTGCCGGGCGAAGTGCCGGCCCCGTGGCGGTGGATGCGGCCCGCCACCAGATCATGCACCTCGGCCAGGCTGCGCGGCCGGCCATCGGCGGCAAA